>NZ_LANP01000001.1 GCF_000964595.1 Orientia chuto str. Dubai
TCGACTTAAACGTGTCTTGCAGAGCTTCCTTTCTTCGAATCATATCATCGATATCAGTATTTAAATCAGGTATTGTTACTGAAATCAAAAGCACTGTATCCTTTATCATACCTGCATTTTTAGCTCTATCATGTAAAAATTCAGCTCTTCTTTTTGCTAGCTCAACAAATATATTACCTTTACGATAAGACTGCCAATTATTCAAAAAATGCTCTATATGATGGTTACCAATCATTAATACTTGTAAGCTGCTTTCAGCTGGTAGATTTTCATCGTTTTTTAAAAATTCAGCAATTTCATTCTGAGCCTGAACCGTTGCTCCTACTAGTGGCCAAGCAAGTAATACAAAGCCTATTGAACTACGATTAAAAAACAATTGAGTCTCTTCATCATACGATTCATAAACAAAATGTTTTGATAATCTTTCTCGATCAAAATCCTTATGTATGCTCACTTTTGATCCGCTTTGATTTAAATAAATTAATAAGGTATTTTTTCTTTAGACTAGTATTTCTATGTTTTGATTTAACTTGATTAGCCTTATAATACAGTCTCTTTTTGGTTTTGATTTTTCAACAACTTTATCGGAATTAAAAAATCCTTGAGCACCATTTCCTTTATTTTTGATATACATTTTACACCTTTAGGAATTTTACAGTCAAAATCACTTCTATAGAAGCCAATTAAGCTTATACAGACCAATAACAAAGGTAATAACTTAACCTGCTCTCCTGTTGTGCTTGATTAACATCTGGTATCGTATAAGTTGAATTTTGATTATGCTCCAATAAGTCAAAACCTTTTTTAAATACAACATCCACAACTCTATCTGAGGCAACAACAATAACTGGACTCATGGAGTCAGCTCGCTTAATAGCAAAATCGGCTAGTTTATCAAAAGCATTACTAAATATTATTGGCTTTAGCCTGAAGAAATTTAGCTATACTACTAAATACACCGTTTAACGCTGCCATTCTAACTGCATTAGAGGACTTCTCCACTACCATTCCTTTAATACCTGGACGACCATCTTCTCCTATCAACCAGCCTTCAACTTTCTTTTCGATGATGTCTCCGGTATTATTGATTACTGAAAGAGTTCCCAATCGGGATTTTGCTCTCTCTGAGGCAACATCTCCATTACAAGAGCCAATTAAAATTGCTTTTTTTATTTGATCAGTTTTATATTCATCATAAAGACTAGCTGGATTCAACAGCTGAAGTACTATTGGGTCTGGTGATGACGAGCTGTTAGTTCCAGTACCTACAACGACTCCAGTGACTAGTACAGCCTTAGCTAGGATTTAGAGAATAAGGGAGTAAATACTCTATGCCCTTCTTTTTCTAGCATAGTTTTTAAATACGGGCTTTTATGAAAACTTGCATTGTCCATCACAACTACAGAATTATTAGGTAATTTCGGTATTAAATCATGTTTTACCCAACCGTTAAATAATAAATTGATACGGTTAGCAGCGATTTATTATGTGCTTATAGTTCCTTTTTGACGGATGCCAATCATGAATTCCATAACATCTCATGCCTTCATATCCGTCAGTTCTAGGAGCACTAGAAATAAAACCGCTCTCATAGACAATAACCTTTCCTTTATACCTTTTTATCTTATCCTGAAATTCTAATCTCTCTTCTTCTTTTGCCTTCGGGTGTTGTACAGTTTTTTTTATACGCTCAATCTCTTTAATGTTTTTTGTATACCAGATTTACTTACTCCTTCAGCTCTTTCATATTGGTATGCGTCACTATATTGTGACACTTTATCAATAGAAATTTTTGTTGGAGCTCATTCTTTAACGGCAATCTTACTCCATACAAATACTTTTCTCCAAAACCTTTTGATACTCATTCAAAGCTCATTTTCTCTCTTTCCCTTATAGCCTTTTTTCTAAAATCTATCGTCATACTAATCTCATTGCATCTTATTATTACTCACTGTTTTATACTAGTTTCGCTATATTACAACTTAAACCAATCACTAATTTTACCTAAAACTGTTTCTTCACCTAATTTTGCAGCAGTTTTCAAATTCATGCTTTGATCTTTACTTAATTGATAAATTAAGCTATTAAAATTTGAAGTAGCTTCCTTATTACAATATAATTTTAATCCTCTATATGCCTTCTCATAGCTACATAAGAGCTTCTTTTATTGCTTATGCCATCATGTAATACATCTTTTATAGATGCTCCCTGTACCTTATAAATTGTACTAGCATCACCGTGTTTAAGGCTGATTTTACTTGGATCAAAGCTAATTTCGTTGCCTTTATCTGTCTTAGCTATAAACTTTTTTTCATTTATAAAATAATCGATATGTTATTAATAAATATTACACTGTCATTAAATAATCTAATCCATAATTATGCTTTTTTTTATAGCAATTCTTTTTTAATATTTGATATGCTTTGAAAGCTTTTTCATTAGGCAATGTCAATATGAATAGCATTTAAGTCAAATTATATGATATCTGCATTCTTTTTTTGCATTATAATAATTATGGAAATAATAATAATATTTATTGATTTTATTAAGTAGTTGCTCTACTATTCTCAATCAAAAGTTAAGTTTTGACTTAGATTTAAGTATAGTCTAGTAATAAGTTTTGATTAAATTAATTGAATTTTATCACTTAATAAAAAGGTCTGCATGAGAAAAGCAAGAAAATGCTTAAAATTATCACCAAAAGGTTTCCATCCAGTTAGTTCTCAAGCTGCAATGGAAGCTGCGCAAAAACAGACACCAAAAGAAGAAAATCAAAAAAGTCAAACATCAAAAACTGGAAAACATGTTTCGTTTGGTGGTTCATCTGTTAAGGTATTTAATCATACGGATCCTATATGCCATCCTAAATTGGGCTTTATTTTCCCACTAAAGGATGAGGATCATGACGGATCAGATTCATCATCATCATCAAAAAGTACTCCTACAACTCCTACAACTCCTACAATGGTGCTAACTTATACTGCTGCAGCAGGTATGATTAGCTCAAGTCAACAACATACACATCACATCATTGATCACAATAGTAGTAGCCCAGTATGCAGTCCTTGCAGTCCTAATTATGATGCTGATGTTGAATGTTCTGATAGTGATATAGAGGCAGGACCAATGGGTGCTCCTAGTATACATTATGATACTAAATTCTAATCCAGAAATATCATAAAGCTACTAAAATTATACCTATAAAAAAGGAGAAGGCGTATTATCTAGCTTCTCCTTTATATAAATTAAATAGATAGGCAATCAACTCTTGATGCATTAAGTTCTTAAAACTTCTTCTAATATCATCCATTGACAGTAAAAGTTTAACTACTAAGTTGCGGTCTATTGTAACTTTAGATACAAGAGCTACATAAGCATGTTGTGGTGATATATAAACATCTGAAACTTCATCTTTCTTTAAAGTTAGCAGCTGTTCAACAAAATCTTTAGGAAGATCAACTGCATTTTTATTTAATCTAGTTATTGTTAAATTTGGATTAACAGTTAATTTATATTTTTTAGCTTCAGTAATAAAATTATCAGCATTTGTAGTTTGCTGAAATTTATGTATAAGCTCAAGGTTAAGTTTCTTTATAGTATTTTTTTTCCATTCTTCCTGCACATCATTACGTATATTATCAAATTCTTCAACTGTACTAGGAATGATTTTTTGAATATTTATAACAACCAACATTCTTGATGAAATATCAAGTGGATATGATGTTTCATGTTCTTGTAAAGAAAAAATAGCATCAGTTACATTACCCAAAATTCTATTGCTAGATAATTTTTTCTTAGTTATATTGCTTAGTGTCAATACTTTTACATTTAGCATTTTAGCTATTTCAGATAAATTACTACCTGAGGCTACTTCATCCTCTAATAAGGTCATAGTATCAGTAAATAATTTGTTCATTTGATAGCTAATATATTTTTCCTTAACCTCAGCAATATTATTAGCAAAATTACTTTTTTCTTGGAATTGATCACTATATGTTTGATAAAACTCTTCTAATAATTTGTTATCAATTACAATTTTATTTTTAAAATAATTATAATCGAGAACTATATATCTAATGTGACGTTGCTCAGGTTTTTCAAACTTAGATTTATTATTATTATAAAATTCTTGTAATTGCTCATTTGTAGGAGAAACAAGACTCGATTGCAGTTGTTCATTTTCTAAATCTATACTTACTAGCTGAATATTTCTTGTTTCAGCAGATAAATTAATAATATTTTGAGCAAGTGTTCTAGGAACATAATTATTATCAATAAAATGATGGGATATTATTTCTGATAGTTGCTGTCTTGCCGCTTGTTTTAGATATTGATCTTCACTGATATTCAAACTTTTTAGCATGCTTTTAAAAATATTAATATCAAAATGCTGATCGTTATTATTAAAAACTTTTGAATTTTGAATAAACTTTGAAATTGCTAATGTGCTTAAAACTAAGTTATAATCATTTGCAACTTGCTCTAGTACATGAGCATTTATTAAATTATTTAATACTAGTTCTTGTATATTATTAAGGTGGTTTTGATCAGAAGTTTGTGGCATTTTGCTCATTGCTAGTTTTAATGCTTGCATAAACTCACTTTTAGTAATATTTTTAGCTCTAGTAAAAGTAATAATGTCAGTGTTATCACTTGTATTAAGCATAGTTCCTATAGTCCAGCAGATAGATGATAGTACTAGAATTAATACTAAGATTTTAAATGCAATACTGCGTGAGGCTGCTCTTAGTTTAGTTAACATTGCAACTCTAATAAATTTGTATATATGAAATTTACATAATACAATATTTAAGTATTATAAATCTGCAAGTAATTTTTTTATTTACATGAAATCAATTGTAATTTCTAACTGGAAAATGCATTTTACTTTTTCTGAAGCATGCAATTATTTTAACTCAATAAACAATACAGATAGCAGCTTAAATGTTGCTAACGTAATATTTGCTGTACCAAATTTATATTTATCAGGACTTAAATTAAAGTTTAACAATACTTTTTCAGCTCAAGATGTAAGCGTAGTTGCAAAGAATAGCGGGCCATATACTGGCGAGATTAGTGCTAACATGTTAAAAAGTTTAGATATAAACTATGCTATAATAGGACATTCAGAACGAAGACAATTATTTTATGAAGATGATAATACAACAGCATTAAAAGTAAGTAATTGTATTAATAATGGAATAGTTCCAATTATCTGTGTGGGGGAACCAATTGAAATTCGAAAAAACAAAACATATCTTCAATATATAGCTGAACAGTTAAACAATATTTCTTTTTGTTTTACTAAGAACATCATTATTGCTTATGAACCAATATGGTCAATTGGTAGCGGTATAATCCCTACTGTTGAAGATATTTATGAGATAGTAGCTATGATTAGAGAAATACGAAATAAATATAGGCCTTATAATATTGAAAATAGTGTTAAAATAGTGTATGGTGGTTCTGTTTCAGCTAGCAATGTTGGTCAAATTATAGAAGTTGGAGTTGATGGAGTATTAGTTGGTAGCGCATCTTTAAAATTTGAAAATTTAATTACAATAATAAAAACAATTCAAGGGTTGAATTAATAAAATGATGAATATATTACTCTTTATACATATTGTAATATCAATATTATTAGTTACAGCAATATTACTTCATAAAACTGGAGCAGATAGTTTAAGTGGGCTATCTAGTAGAAGTGATAGCATGGGAATTGTAACACCAAAATCTACCAATAGTTTTTTAACACAGGTAATTATTGTGTTAGCAACCTGCTTTTTTATTAATGCTATTATACTTGCTAATTTATCATCTTCAAAAAATATAATTCTTACTGATAAGTTGCAGTCACAAAATACTGTACCTCTTGCTAAATAAATACTTTAAAATGTATTTATTTAAATAAACACTATTATTTGTGATTGCTAAAAAGTTAGGTATAATAACTAGGAAGAATATTTTATAGCCTAAGTTACTACTAGTAGATTTGAATTATGGAGAGTTATCACAAAATAATTGCTCAAAATAGAAAAGCTAAATTTAATTACTCTATTCAGGATAAAATTGAAGCAGGAATAGTATTGCAGGGCAGTGAATTAAAATCTATAAGAAGTGGAAAAGTAAGTATTGAAGATAGTTATGCTGCAGATAATAGTAATGAAATATTTCTATATAATGCTTATATAGCAGAGTACAAGCAAGCTAATAGATTTAATCATATCCCTCGTAGAGTCAGAAAACTATTGCTTCATAGAAAAGAAATAAGAAAGATTATTGGTAAGCTAAGTGTTCAAGGATATACATTAGTGCCATTATCTATTTACTTTAATAGCAAAAATATATTAAAGGTTGAGCTTGGGTTAGCTAAGGGGAAAAAACATTATGATAAACGTTATGCTCTCAAAGAGCAGGAGTGGAAAAAACAACAAGCAAGAATAATGAGAAATAAGTTTTGAAAGTTAATACAAAATAATTTTATTAAGATTTTTTTGCTATAAAAAAATAAGTATGAATAGCAATATTACAACAGCAAGCTTAACAAAGCCTAGTTGGTTGCGAGTTAAAGCTCCTTTTTCTGATGAATATCAAAGCACTAGTGAGCTTATTAGAAGCTTGAAATTAAATACAGTATGCAAGGAGGCAGCATGTCCTAATATAGGTGAGTGCTGGTCTAAAAAGCATGCAACAGTTATGATTCTTGGTTCGATTTGTACTAGGGCTTGTGCATTTTGCAATGTAAATACAGGAAAACCAGAACAAGTAGATGAATATGAACCATATAGATTATCTGAAGCAGTAATGAAGCTAGGACTTAAGCATGTAGTTATTACTTCAGTAGATAGAGATGATCTTAGTGATGGTGGGGCCAATCACTTTGCTAAATGTATAACTTGTATTAGGGAAAGATCTGCTGCTACCTCAATAGAAGTACTAACACCAGACTTTTTACGTAAGCATGATGCTTGGAAAGTAATTGCAAAAGCACATCCAGATGTATATAATCATAACATTGAAACTGTACCATCTCTATATTCAAAAGTTAGGCCAGGAGCTCGTTATTATAACTCATTAAATTTGCTACATAAGGTTAAAACATTTGATAATAGTATTTTTACAAAATCTGGTATTATGGTTGGATTAGGAGAAACCAAACATGAAATACTGCAAGTCATGGATGATTTAAGAGCCGCTGAAGTGGATTTTTTAACTATTGGACAGTATTTGCGTCCTAGCGTTAGACATATAGATGTAGATCGTTATGTTCCCCCTGAAGAATTTGATTATTATGCTAGAGCTGCTCAAGCTAAAGGGTTTTTAATGGTTTCTTCAAGCCCTCTAACTAGATCTTCATATCATGCTGAAGAACATTTTAAGAAATTAAAACAAATAAGGCTAAAAAATAAAAATGCTGTTTTTTAATAAAGCTAAGTTTCTACCTTATAGTTCTAAAAATCTTTATCAGTTAGTGCTTGATATTGAATCTTATCCTCAATTTATACCTTACTGTTCAGCAGTAGAAATAATTAAAAAAAATAGCAAATTTATTATTGCTGATTTAACTATTAAATTTAAATTATTTTCTGATAGATACCGTTCTTTAGTAATGCTGCAAAGTAATAACAAAAACTATAGCATTATAGTAAAGTCTATTGGGGAAGGACCAATATTACATTTGAGTAATATATGGAAATTTCAATTTCAAGAGCAGCAAAATACTTTAGTAACTTTAGACTTGAAACTTACCCTTAAGTCTATAATATTAGAAAAATTTATAAAATTAGTAGCTGATGATATTGCATACAAAACAATGATAGCTTTTGAAAATAGAGCAAAGCAAACATATGGTAAAACAACTACTTTCAAGAATTTTTAGAACAACCTATTTGTGCAAGTTAAAAGTGAACCCCATACACAATGAAAAACTAGGCTGTTAAATGTTAAAATATATGCTTACACAAAAATACAAAAAAATAACAGACTCAGTCTAGAGTCTATTTACTATATACTTCAATAATGATTGAACATTAAACCGCACTGCAACAGGATTATTAACTAATGGCTGTGGTATAAAAATATTACTTAATATTGCAATGCTAACTGACTTAGATGGCATATACCATAACTCACTTCTAGCGCAATAATTACCACTATGACCATAAATTTTATTTCCATTAGCCAATAATCCAATCTTTAGCCCATATCCATAGTGTGACTTTACGAATAACTTATTATTTTCTTCTGGATCATCAACTATAACATGCGATGTTGTCATTTTTTTATAAGAATCATTACTAACAACACGCATATTATGTAAAGCTAAATTCCACTTATGCAAATCTTGAACATTAGATATAACTCCTCCAGCTGAAAAAGTAGCAAGCACCCTACCATGTACTTTTACTAATGAAACATCTTGTTGATTTTTATTATACTGAATAATGCATGTATCTGGAATTTTTTTACTACCTAACGCTTGTATTCTGAAACCCTCTTGGAAGGTTAACAAATACGTATTATTCATTTGTAAAGGTTTGAAAAATTTCTCGGAAAAAAAATCTTTTAGATCTTGTTTGCTTGTATTCTCAATAATTAAGCCCAAAATAAAATATCCTAGATTAGAATAATGATACTTTCCAGCAGATTGAAGCTGCTGGTTAACAATAGTCTTTAATACAGTTTGCTTAATTTCCATATCACTCATTTCTGGTGTAAATAATTTTTTAGAAATATCAGAATTATTTATACCTTGAGGATCTATTATACCGCTAGTATGACTTAATAATTGATGAATGCTTACTGTATTAGCCCAAGTAGGAGGTTTATTATCAGGCCAATAATTTTCAGGTATATGCTTAGTAATACAATCATTAAGCTTTAATTTTTCTTGCTCATATAAAATCATAATTGCAGCAGCTGTCATTGATTTTGTAATAGAAGCAATTGGCATTAAAGTATCATGTTTAATTTTATAATGTCTAGTACTGCAATCTAAATATCCTACTGCTCCTTGAGCAATAATTTTATTAGTTGCAATATAATAACTAGCATTAATATTCATATTCTTTAAGTAGCGACTAATATCTCTAGCAATATTTTTATTGCTTTTTGCATTAGTAGTGGAAACACATAGATTAATATTGGTATTAATAAATTATTTAAAAATCTCATAACTCTCATTAGCTTACTCTCAACTATTTAGATATTAATTTTAGCTGTAATTCCTGTAATTGCTGCTCACCCACAATAGCTGGAGCACACATTAATAAATCCTCAGCTTGTTGATTCATTGGAAAAGCAATTACCTCACGAATATTAACAGCATTAGTTAACAACATTATTATTCTATCAATTCCAGGAGCAATGCCTCCATGAGGTGGAGCACCATAACTTAAAGCTTTAATCATTGCTTCAAACTGTTTTTTAACACTGTCTTTTGTATAACCAGCTATTGCAAAAGCTTTATACATTAGATCTAGCTGATGATTTCTAATAGCTCCACTAGATATCTCTATTCCATTACATACTATATCATATTGAAATGCTTTAATTCTCAGTAAATCCTCAACAGTTTTAGCTTGATTCAAAGCATTTATTCCCCCTTGCGGCATTGAAAATGGATTATGGCTAAATGTTATTTTATTTGCCTTAGAATCAAACTGGAAAAATGGAAAATCAATAACCCAACAAAACTTATAACAATCTGTTTCTATTATATTCAGTTCTTCTCCTAATTTAGCTCTAATTTTTGCTGCAATTTTAGTAGCATCATTTTCTTTATCACAAATAAAAAATACAGCATCTCCGTCCTGACATTTTACTACTTTTTTAATCTGAACTAATAATGCATCATTTAAAAATTTAACTATGGGCCCCTTAGCACCATTACTAGTAAACTTAATATAAGCTAGCCCACTTGCCCCAAGCTGTTTAGCATATTCAACTATTTTATCAAAAAATCCACGAGACTTATTAGCTGACATTAACGCTGGAATTGCTCTTACAACAGCTCCAATATTAATACTATTTTTTAAGGCTGTAAAATCAGAGTACTTAAAAATATCTGTAACGTCACTAATCTGAATAGGATTACGTAAATCTGGTTTATCTGAACCATATCTTAACATTGACTCATTATATGTAATACGTGGAAATGGTATATTAGTAATACCATTATGCGAAAATTTTCTGAAAGTATTATAAAGAACTGGTTCAACTAAGTTAAAAACATCTTCTTGAGTAACAAAAGACATTTCAATATCTAACTGATAAAATTCTCCTGGAGATCGATCAGCTCTTGCATCCTCATCTCTAAAACAAGGAGCAATTTGAAAATATTTATCAAATCCTGATATCATTATTAACTGCTTAAACTGTTGAGGAGCTTGCGGCAAGGCATAAAATTTGCCAGGATGTAGCCTACTTGGTACTAAAAAATCTCGAGCTCCTTCAGGAGAGCTAGCTGTAAGTATAGGAGTTTGAAACTCAATAAAACCTTGACTAAGCATTTGATTTCTTAATTCTTGAATTACCTGCGATCTCAAAATAATATTTTTGTGTAACTTGTCTCTGCGTAAATCAAGAAACCGATACTTTAATCTAGTTTCTTCTGGAGCTTCATATTCTCCATTAATTTGTAATGGCAATTCTTCAGCTAATGATTCAATGCTATAACTATTTACTACTACTTCAATAGTACCAGTACTAATATTTTTATTAATAGTTTCACTACTTCTAGCAACCACCGTCCCCTTAACAGTAATTACAGTTTCAAATTTTACTTTACTAGCTTCAGCCTGAAATAAAGAACAATCATTATTAAAGACAAGTTGAGTAATACCATAATGATCTCGTAAATCTATAAATAATAAACCACCATGATTACGCCTTCTATATAACCAACCTGATAATTTAACTTGCAGGCCAACATGTGCTAAACTAAGCTCCCCGCATGTATGTGTTCTGTATTTATGCATATTAAACCATTAATTGCATTACTCAAATTCCTTTATTATGATAAAAAAAATTATCAGGCAAAATTCCTCTAATCATACATAGGTACATATCAAGTTAAACTTGTATCTTCTTCAGCATTATTTTGTAACTCTTCTGTTGCAATAACTCCTTTATCACGTTGACGAGCTATTCTTTTTATTTCTTTTATATAAAAACCAGTTCCAGCAGGAATTGTTTGCCCTACAATAACATTTTCTTTCAATCCTTCAAGTTTATCTACTTTACCAGCAATAGCTGCTTCAGTAAGCACTTTTGTAGTTTCCTGAAATGAAGCAGCTGATATAAATGATTGTGTTTGCAATGATGCTTTGGTAATTCCCTGCAATATCGGACAGTATTTGGCTTCCCTTAATCCATTAGCCTTTAATTTTTTATTAGTCCTAATTACTTCCCTTCTATTAACTTTCTCCTCAATAACAAAATTGCTATCACCTGAGTCAGTAATTTCTACTTTTTGTAACATTCGTGTAATAATAACTTCAATATGCTTATTATCAATTTTAACTCCTTGAAGCCTATAAACAGCTTGGATTTCATTAACTATATATAACCCTAACGCTTCAACCCCCATAACTTTTAAAATATCTTGTAATACTGGACTTCCTTCAATTAACATATCCCCTTTTTTAACAAAATCTCCTTCATTTACTGTTATATATCTCCCTTTAGGCAAAATATATTCAACAGAAT
This sequence comes from Orientia chuto str. Dubai, assembly GCF_000964595.1. Lineage (GTDB taxonomy): Bacteria > Pseudomonadota > Alphaproteobacteria > Rickettsiales > Rickettsiaceae > Orientia > Orientia mediorientalis. The sequence goes on from NZ_LANP01000001.1 coordinate 11,710, forward strand.
GCTGACTTTTATCATTAGGTTGCAGTATTAAAGAACGCTTAGACTTATAATCTTTTCCAAATTTCACACAACCATCTATCTCAGCTATAACAGCATGATTTTTAGGTTTACGGGCTTCAAATAACTCTATCACTCTTGGTAAACCACCAGTAATATCTTTAGTACCAGTAGACTCTCGGGGAACACGAGCTAAAATATCTCCAGCCCTGACTTGAGTTTTTTCTTCAACACTTAATATTGAATTTACTGGAAGAAAGTATTCAGCTTCTAATCCGTTTGATAAAGTAAGTTGTTCTCCATTCTGATCTAATAAACAAATTCTAGGCCTTAAGATAACTTCCCCCCTACCATGTTTAGGTTCAATAATTACTCTATTAACAATACCAGTAGACTCATCCATTATATCTTTAACCGAAACTCCATCAATCATATCTTTAAACATAATATAGCCAGACTTTTCAGTAACTATTGGCATTGCATATGGGTCCCATACCACTAAAGTCATACCTTTAGTTACTTTTTGACCATCAGTAACTAGTAGTATAGAACCATATTGAGCCTTATATCTTGTTATTTCTTGACCTATATTATCAAGTAATATTACCTCACATGATCTACTCATAATAACAGACTTATTATCTGAGTTTATTACAAAATTTGGATTTAAAATTTTAACTTTGCCATCCATTATTGCCTCAAAGGATGAAGCTTCAACTCCCCTAGTTGCTGCACCTCCAATATGAAATGTTCTCATAGTTAACTGAGTTCCAGGTTCACCAATAGATTGTGCTGCAATGATACCAACTGCTGTTCCTATGGCAACTAACTTACCAGTAGATAAATCACGACCATAACATTTAGCACATACTCCTTCCTCTTCTAGTTCACAAGTAAGTACTGAACGTACCTTAATAGAGTTTATTCCTGCTGTATTAATTAGTTCAACTTTATGTTCATCTATTATTTCCCCTGGCTGCAATATTAATGCTTTTGTAATTGGACAATAAACATTGCTCACTGCTACTCTTCCTAAAACTTGTTCTGCTAGAGTAACTACAACCATACCTCCCTCAACAATAGCAGTAATAATAAGCCCATTTGCAGTACCACAATCCTCTCTTTTTACAAAGTAACCATGTGCTGACTCGCTTAATTTCCGAGATAGGTGGCCTGAAACTTTTGTTTTTACAGCAGTATCAGCTAACCCTTTACGAGTTCCTGGAATTCCAATAAAACACTCAAAAACTGTCAAACCTTCACAAAAATTGGAAAGAATAGGCCTATCTATAATTTCTCCTGAAGATTTAGATATTAAACCTTTACTTCCTATCAGTTGTTTAATCTGAGTAACAGAAGATCTAGCTTCAGAATCTGCCATCATAAAAATTGAATTTAATCTTTCTTGATTAGTTAATCCAACAGAAACTTGATCTCCAACAGCAATGCCTTTCATTATATCATTTCCTATCTTATCAGTATATTTTGACCATGCATCGATCACTTTATTATATTTTTCCCCAGAGGTAATTAGCCCTTCAGAATACTGCCTCTCAAACTCCTGTACCTCAAGTAAAGTATCATTAACATGTTTGGATTTAGTTTCAGGTACCACCATATCATCCATACCAAATGAAATCCCTGAAATACAAGCATACTTAAATCCAAGCTTCATAAGTTTATCAGCAAAAACAACAGTTGCTTTTTGTCCATAATAACGATATACCATATCAACAACCGCTGAAATACCTTTTTTAGTCATCACCTTATTTACTACATCAAAACTTATACTATTACCATCAGGCAACAATTCACCTAAAATTAATCTTCCTGGAGTCGTATTAACTAAAGCCATAACTTCATTTCCATCCGGATTAATAATAAGCTTTCTAAATTTTATCTTGCTATGCAAACTTACAATTTTATTAAATAAAGCATGATGTATTTCTGCTATATCAGTAAATAACTTACCTTCTCCAATTTCTCCATCAATAGATAAAGTTAAATAATAAAGACCTAGTACTATATCCTTATCAGGAACAATAACAGGTCTCCCATTTGCTGGACTAAGAATATTATTAGTTGACATCATCAATACTCTTGCTTCTAGCTGAGCTTCAATAGAAAGAGGAACATGAACAGCCATTTGATCACCATCAAAATCAGCATTAAAAGCTGTACAAACTAAAGGATGTAACTGTATTGCTTTATCTTCAATCAATACAGGCTCAAATGCTTGTATACTTAAGCAATGCAATGTAGGAGCACGATTTAATAATACTGGATGATTTTTTATTACTTTTGCTAAGGCATTCCAAACATCTGCAGTACCTAACTCAACTATTCTCTTAGCTGCCTTAATAGTAGTAGCAATACCACAACGCTCAAGTTCTGCATAAACAAATGGCTTAAATAATTCTAAAGCCATTTGTTTAGGTAAACCACATTGATGTAATTTTAATTCTGGCCCAACTACTATTACAGAGCGTCCGGAGTAATCTACTCTTTTACCAAGTAAATTTTGTCTAAAACGACCTTGTTTTCCTTTAAGCATATCACTCAAAGATTTAAAGGGACGCTTATTGCTGTTTTTAACAGCTTTACCGCGTTTTCCGTTATCAAATAAAGTATCTACTGATAATTGAACCATTCTTTGTTCATTACGTAGAACGATACCAGGAACTCCGTCCTCTTCTTTTTTTAGATACTTTAAGCGATTATTACGGTTAATTAACCTTCTGTAAAGTTCATTTAAGTCTGAAGACGCAAATCGCCCAGCATCCAGCATTACCAATGGCCTAAGTTCAGGTGGAATAACAGGTAATACAGTAACTATCATCCACTCTGGTTTATTACCAGAGCTTATAAAATCTTCAATTAGTTTTAACCGTCTAAGAATCTTTTTTCTTTTAAAATCAGAGCTAATAACATTATTAACTTCTTCTTGAAGCATATTACGTAAATTTTTTAAATCTAATTCAGCTAACAATGTATGTATAGCTTCAGCTCCTATTCCAACTGTAAAATTATCCTCACCATACTCATTCTGTGCTTGTTGCAACATTTCTTCAGTTAATAAGTCACCTTTATGCAATGGAGATAACCCAGGATCCATAACTATATAAGCTTCAAAATATATTATCCGTTCTAAATCCTTAAGATTCATATCTAATAAAATACTTATACGAGAAGGTAATGATCTTACAAACCAAATATGAGCAACTGGACTAGCCAATTCTATGTGCCCCATTCTGTCGCGTCTAACTTTTGAAGTAGTAACCTCTACACCACATTTTTCACAAACAATACCACGATATTTCATTCTTTTATATTTGCCACACAAACATTCATAATCTTTAACTGGGCCAAATATTTTAGCGCAAAATAAACCATCCTTTTCAGGCTTAAATGTACGATAATTAATTGTCTCTGGTTTTGTCACTTCTCCATGAGACCACGAACGTATTTGTTCAGGACTAGCAATATTAATCCTAACCTGATTAAATTGTGATCCACTAACTTTGCTAGTCCTTTTAAAAAACCCCGTAATATCAACCATAACAATACTTTCTAAAAAATCACTATTAAATTTTATTTAAACTTTTTTTTATTAACTATAAGTAAGTACTGAAAAAATACTACTAATAATTTTCATCTTCATCATTTTCCTTCTCTTCTAACTGAATATTAAGACATAAAGATCTCAATTCTTTAATCATTACATTTAAAGATTCTGGTACACCAGATACAAAATTATTATCTCCACGTATTATTGCTTGATACATTTTAATTCTACCTTCCACAGAGTCAGATTTGGTTGTTAAAAGCTCCTGCAATATATAAGCAGCCCCATAAGCTTCTAATGCCCAACATTCCATTTCTCCAAATCTTTGCCCTCCAAAATGAGATTTACCTCCTAAGGGTTGCTGTGTAACAAGACTATAAGGTCCAATAGAACGAGCATGAATTTTTTCATCAACTAAATGATGTAATTTTAGTAAATATTGATAACCTACAGTACATCTTCTATCAAAATATTCTCCAGTTCTACCATCAATAAGCTTCACTTGACCAGATCTATCTACATCAGCTAACTCTAACATTTGTTTTATATCTGCAATTTTAGCTCCATCAAACACCGGTGTTGAAAAATATATTCCTTGGCGCAATTCTTGACATATTTCCATTAATTGTTGATCGTTTACTTTATCAATAGTATTAGCAATATCACTATTTGTATATATCTTTTTTATAAAATCTCTAATTTGATCAGTACATTGACTATTACTAGAATAATAATTATCAACCATTTTCCCGATTTTATATCCTAAGTTTACTCCTGCCCAACCTAAATGAGTCTCTAAAATTTGTCCAACATTCATTCTACCTGGTAATCCTAGTGGATTTAATACTATATCAATAATAGTACCGTCTTCAAGAAATGGCATATCTTCCTCAGGCACTACTTTTGAAACTACACCTTTATTACCATGCCTTCCAGCCATCTTATCTCCAGGCTGAAGTCTATGCTTTATTGCAATAAAAACTTTAACAATTTTTAAGACTCCTTGAGGTAAATCATCCCCACCCTGAATTTTCTCTATTTTACTATTTAACTGATTTGTTAATTGAGTACATGTAGTTTTATAATGCTTCTTAATTTCTGAGATTTCAGTCATAATACCAGAGCTCGCTATTTTTAATTGAAATAATTGCTCATCAGTTAAATTACTAAGCATGGCTTCATCAAGCTTATCACCAATCAAAATATTATCTAAAGTATCAGCACATATCTGCCCTATTAAAAGCTCTTTAACTCTAATAATAGCAAAGCGCTTTATAACTGCTAATTCATCTTCATAATCTTTAACTAATTTTCTAATTTTTTGTTTCTCAATTGCTAAAGCTCTTTGATCTTTATCAATACCACGACGTGAAAAAATTCGCACATCAATTATAGTACCAGTAATTCCAGGAGGAACATAAAGTGATGAATCTTTTACTTCAGAAGCTTTTTCACCAAATATAGCTCTTAATAATTTTTCTTCTGGTGTAATTGGAGATTCATTTTTTGGAGTTACTTTACCAACTAAAACATCTCCAGTTCGCACTTGAGCTCCAATATTTACAATACCTACCTCATCTAAATGGTGTAAATTTTCTTCACTAACATTAGGAATATCTCTAGTAATTTCCTCAGGACCCAAACGTGTGTCCCTAGCAACAAGCTCTAGCTCCTCAATGTGAATTGAAGTATATATATCTTCTTTAACAATTCTCTCAGAAACTAATATAGAATCTTCAAAATTATAACCATTCCAAGCAATAAATGCTACTAATACGTTACTTCCTAAAGCTATTTCTCCCTTATTAGTAGCTACACCATCAGCAATAACATCTCCTTTTTTAACTATATCTCCAACATTTACTAACACCTTTTGATTAATACAAGTATTATAATTTGACCTTTGAAATTTTTTAAGGTTATATATATCTACTCCAGGAGTAACAATATCATTTTTCATTAAAGTTTTTACCACTACTCTAGTTGATTCAACTTGCTCTACAATACCATCATGTAAAGCAACAATAACTGTCCCAGAATCACAAGCAACTATAGATTCAATTCCGGTACCTACAAAAGGCGCTTCACTCCTTAGTAATGGTACAGCTTGCCTTTGCATATTAGCTCCCATTAAAGCACGATTTGCATCATCATTTTCCAAAAATGGAATCATTGAAGCAGCTACTGATACAACTTGCATAGGTGTTAAATCAATAAAATCTACTTCTTGAGCAGGAACAATAACAAAATTACCTTCATAGCGACAACTAACTAATTCATCAACAATACAATTATTAGTATATAAAGATGTATCTGCCTGAGCTATCTTATATTTTCCTTCCTCAAGTGCAGAAAGATATACTACCTCATCTGTAATTTTCCTATTTATAACCCGGCGATAAGGACTTTCTATAAACCCATATTTATTAATTTTAGCAAAAATAGCTAACGAATTAATTAATCCAACATTCTGCCCTTCAGGAGTTTCAATTGGACAAATACGGCCATAATGAGTTGGATGAACGTCTCTAACTTCCAAAGCAGCTCTATCACGATTTAGTCCTCCTGGACCAAGTGCAGATAATCTTCTAATATGAGTTATCTGAGATAAAGCATTAGTTTGATCCATAAATTGAGACAATTGAGAAGTTCCAAAAAATTCTTTTATTACAGATGTCAACAATTTAGCATTCACTAAATCATTGGGTATGACAGTATCAATCTCAACATTTCCCATTCTCTCTACAATAAATTTTGCAATTCTAATCAAACCAATTCTAAACTGATTTTCAACTAACTCACCTACTGATCTAACTCGACGGTTACCTAAATGATCGATATCATCTACTGATGCTTTACCATCTTTAATATTAATTAAAAGCTTGATTATACTTTTAATATCTTCCACAGTTATACAGGTATTTTTTAAGTCTATATCTAGATTTAGTCTAGAATTAATTTTAATTCTTCCTACCTCAGAAAGGTCATATCTATTCAAATCAAAAAATAAACTATCAAATAGTCCACGACTAGCTGATACTGTAGCTATTTCACCAGGCTTTAATACTTTAAATATTTCAATTAGTGAAGATTTTTGATCTTTATTTTTATCTACAAATAAAGTATTTCGAATATAAGGGCCACATTGAGGCCCTATTGCTAAAACCTTAACAGTTGTAATTTGTAAATCATTAACTACTGTCAAAACCTCATTAGTAATTTCCTCCCCTGCGCCTAATAATACTTCACCAGTTTGGTTATTAACTAAATCCTCAGCTAATAATTTTCCAACTAAACTATCATTATTTACTACTATTTGTTTTACTCCTTTTTCAAAAAGCATTTTTGCTATTCTAAAGGTAATTTTTTGTCCTGCATTCAATACTACTTTACCAGTCTGGGCATCAGTTAAATTATATACTAAATATTTGGTACTAACTAATTCAGGTAAAAAGTCAACAATCCACATATTTTGACTTTTTTTATAAACCACAGATTCGTAATAAAAATCTAGTATGTCATGCAATGACATACCTAAAGCTCTAAGCAGAGTAGTAACATACAATTTCCGCTTACGATCAATTCTAAAATACAACAAATCTTTAGCATCAAATTCAAAATCCAACCATGAGCCACGATAAGGAATAACTCTTGCTGAATATATTAATTTACCAGTAGAATGAGTTTTCCCTTCATCATGATCAAAAAACACCCCAGGAGATCTATGCATCTGTGATACTACCACTCTCTCAGTGCCATTAATAATAAAAGTACCATTAGTAGTCATTAATGGAATGTCTCCAAAATAAACTACTTGCTCTTTTATGCCTTTAATTTCTTTAGATTCAATCTTACTATCACTGTCATCAAATATAATAAGACTTAAAGTGATTTTTAAAGCAGCTGTATAACTTATTCCTCTCTGAACACATTCTTCAACATCATATTTAGGCTCGTCAAAATCATATTTTACAAACTCTAATATTGCATTTTCATCTAAATCATAAATAGGAAAAATAGAATTTAATACTCCTTGCAATCCTTTGTTTTCACGACAGTTTATAGGTATATCTAGCTGTAAAAATTCTTTATTATAAGATTGTTTTTGTACCTCAATCAGATTAGGTATTGAAGATACTAGATTTATTTTTCCAAAATTCTTTCTAATACGCTTCTTAGATAATGAGTATTGCATATATAATATATTATTTTTCCAAATAGCTAATAAGTATAAACTAAGGCCTTTTTAAAAGCTAATTTTATATTTTATGTCTTCTGTTATATATATAAATTTATACTAAAAACTTTCTATATGTAATTTTCTGCAAACTAATTTAGATTTTAATAAAGAAATTAAAATTTCCTTATTATATTCAATGTAAATAGAATTAAAAAAGTTAAGCAAACTTATATATCGTAATAAATTCTTTTCTATTCTATTTTAACTCTACTTTAGCTCCAACATTCTCTAATTGAGACTTAATATCTTCAGCTTCTGTTTTACTAACAGATGCTTTTATAATTTTCGGAGCACTATCCACCATTTCTTTAGCTTCCTTTAATGCAAGCCCAGTAATATTTTTTACTATCTTAATAACATCAACTTTTTTCTCTGGGATAGCTGTAAGTATAACATCAAACTCACTTTTTTCTTCTACAGCTTCTTGAGTAACTGCAGGAGCAGCAGCCACTGCAACACCACTAGGAATAGATGATACGCCCCATTCTTCTTCAAGAATTTTTGTTAATTCTAATAATTCAATCACAGAAAAAGTTGATAATATATCAACAGCTTTCTTTACATTCTCAGATACAGTTTTTGACATAATTTTTACCTTGATAAATATTAAGATTTATTTACATAATTTTTCAGTACAGTTACTAACTTTACCAATGAAGACTGCGAAACTACTACAAATCTTCTTATTGGTAACTGCAGCAAATTTACAAAATTAATTTTGTGAGATTCAGATGTAGCAAAACTAGCTAATTGTTTTATATTATCTATTGTAGCAACTTTTTGATCAACAAAACCACCTATTATTTTCAAATTTGGATACTGATTAGTAAACTTAAAAATAACTTTAGGAACAGTAATATATTCTTTAGAATAAGCTATAGCTACTGGTCCAGAAAACATATCAACTTGCTTTATATTTAAATTTTTTACTGCAATTTTTGCAAGAGTATTTTTAATAATTTTTAGTTTAGCACCAGTCACACGTAAATCTTTACGTATTTGAGTTAGCTGAGCCACAGTCAACCCATGGTAATGCAAAACAACAATTATATTAACATTTTTATACAGTTCTTCTAAAAATTTAACAGCTTCCTTCTTTTTAGAATATAACATTTAACTATCTCCTACTATTACTTTCTTCAACAAAACTAGAAGTATCTAATTTAATAGAAGGACCCATAGTTGTAGATAAATAGATGCCTTTCAAATAAACTCCTTTTGCTTCAGAAGGTTTGCTTTTTATTATTGCTGTAACTAATGCATTCACATTAGCTATTATTTCATCAATAGAAAATGAAACTTTACCAATTCCAGCATGAATATTACTACCCTTATCAACTTTGAATTCTACTTGACCGCTCTTAATTTTTTTTACAACTGTAGCAATATCATTAGTAACAGTACCTAACTTAGGATTAGGCATTAATCCCTTAGGCCCTAAAATTCTCGCAACTTGACTAACTGCAACCATCATAGCAGGAGTTGCAATATAAACATCATAATCGATATTACCTAATTTAATTTGTTCAATAAGATTAAAAGAACTAACAATATCAGCTCCTGTAGTTTTGAACTCATCAATTTTTTCCTCTTGACAGATAACTGCAATTTTTACTATTTTCCCGGTACCAGATGGCATTGCAGCTATTCCACGCACTATCTGATTAGAATGACTAGGATTAACTCCTAATTTTACTGCAATATCTATAGTTTCGTTAAATTTAGCAAATGCTATTTCCTTAATAATAGAGCAAGCTTCATATAAATCATAGTACTTATTTTTATCAATTTTCGATTTAGCTAGCTTAGTATTTTTACTATAAGCATAATCTTCTTTAATCATTTTATTAGTATTTATATTCAACATTTTCTAATCCTCCACTACTTCTAAACCCATAGATTCAGCTGATCCTTTTATGATTTTAATTGCTGTTATTAAACTATTAGCATTAAGATCTTTCATTTTTATTTTGGCAATTTCTTCACATTTCGACATAGTAATTTTAGCAATATAAGGATCTTTCTTAGGTGCAGCAGAGCCCTTATCAATATTAGCATATTTTTTTAAATAATAAGATACTGGTGAAATTTTAATAATATAAGTAAAACTTTTATTTTCATAAGCAGTAATTTCTACCGGAACTGGAATACCAGGCTCCATTGATTGAGTATCAGCATTAAAAGCTTTGCAAAAATCCATAATGTTTAATCCTCTTTGCCCTAAAGCTGGGCCTATAGGTGGAGAAGGATTAGCTTTACCAGCTGGTATAATAAGTTTTATTAAAGCTACGACTTTACTAATTGCTTTTTTTTTCATTTTTATTAACTTAATTCACTATATATGATCATAAATAATAAGCATTTCAATACAGTAACTTTTTAGTCATCTTTTACTTTTTCTACTTGAGAGAAATCTACAGTTAACTCAGTAGAACGCTGAAAAATACTAATTGAAAGCTTTAAAATTTTCTTTACATAATCAATTTCTTCAATTCGACCAATAAAAGTCTCAAAAGGGCCATCATTAACCTTTACTTCTTCTCCAACTTGATACCTTTCTGCAAAAGAAAAATCTTGCGCTTTATTACCTAATTGCGCTATCATTTCATGCACTTCTTTTTCAGCAATTGGTACTATCTTACTTTCACTGCCAGGAAAACGATTTAATTTTACTACTTTCTGTATAAAATCTTTCACTTGATCAATCATATCCATTTTAATTAGAATATAACCTGGCATCATCTTTTTATTAACATTAATAACTTTCCCTCTTTTCATTTTTACTACCTGTATACCAGGTATAATTATTTCTTCAAAACAATGACTAATTCCTTTCTTAGCAGCTTTATCTAAAATAATTTGCTTAACATTACTCTCGGAACCTGATGTACGAATTATATACCATTGATATGCCACAATTTCTACCTTATCCAACAACTTTTTATAGTAACCAAAATTTTATTTTCCTATATTAAGAAATAGCTGTACAATATTATAAATACTATAATCAAGAATTAAACATAATACACTAAAAAAAGCTATAGATATTAAAATTACTAATGTAGATATACAAACTTCCCTAATATCTACCCATATTACTCTCATAGCTTCATTTTTAACTTGTCTATAAAACTCAATTATTTTTCTCATTTTTCAACACTATACCTATTGAGTTTATTTCATAAAATTGTTATATAAAGCTGGCAGGAGAGGCAGGACTTGAACCCGCAACACCCGGTTTTGGAGACCGGTGCTCTACCATTAAGCTACACTCCTAATCACATATAAAGCACAATAACAAATTATATATTGCACACATAAAAGATAAAAACATATCGAGTATTTTTTCCTTTTTATAAAACAAGCAAACTATTTTATAATTTTAGAAACTTTACCTGCACCAATAGTTTTACCACCTTCGCGAATAGCAAAAGATAACCCTTGATCCATAGCAATTGGAGCTACTAAATTAATACTTAATGTTGCATGATCACCTGGCATTACCATCTCTTTTCCAGATAATAATGTTATTTCTCCAGTTACATCTGTTGTTCTACAATAAAACTGAGGCCTGTAATTCTGAAAAAATGGAGTATGCCTTCCCCCTTCTTCTTTTGTTAATACATAAACTTCAGCCTCAAAACTATCGTGCGGAGTAATAGTGCCTGGTTTCGCTAAAACCTGCCCTCTTTCTACATCTTCACGCTTTATTCCACGTAATAATATTCCTACATTATCTCCAGCTTGTCCCTGATCCAATTCCTTCTTAAACATCTCAACTCCAGTACATATTGTCTTTTGTGTACTTCGCAATCCTACTATTTCTATTTCATCTCCAACTTTTATAACACCTCTTTCAATTCTACCTGTTACTACTGTTCCACGCCCTAATATTGAAAATACATCCTCTATTGGCATTAAGAAAGGCTGATCCAAAACTCTAGCAGGCTGTGGTATATAATCATCTATAGCATCCATTAGCTCTAATATACCTTTTTTAGCCTCTGCATCACCATTTAATGCTTTTAAAGCTGAACATCTAACTATAGGCGTAGTATCACCAGGAAAACCATATTTAGTTAATAACTCCCTTACTTCCATCTCAATCAATTCCAACAACTCTGGATCAGCTTGATCTATCTTATTTATACATACTAAAATACTTGGTACTCCAACCTGTTTTGCTAATAATACATGCTCTCTTGTTTGCGGCATAACACCATCAACACCAGATACAACTAATATCAAACCATCGGTTTGAGAAGCACCTGTAATCATATTTTTAATGTAATCCACATGCCCAGGACAATCTACAAGAGCATAATGCCTTTTCTTACTTATAAACTCTACATGTGCTGTTTGTATTGTAATCCCCCTAGCTTTCTCTTCTGGAGCTGAATCAATCTCACCATATCCTTTTACTTTTATAGCCCCATTACTAAGTTCTGATGCTACCATGCTTATCGCTGCTGATAGCGATGTTTTACCATGATCAACATGCCCTATTGTCCCTATATTACAATGTGGCTTATCCCTACAATATGCTTCTGCCATAATATTTTTAATTCCTAATTAACTATAATGTTTTCCATATTTATTGTATATAAATACCATTGTTTAGAAAAATTCAACTTAATACAAATACAAAATATTTACTCCAATTGCAAGAATTAATTTTTGCATTATTATTGATTAATATACAATTCTTTATTAATTATCAACATTATTCAATAAAAGTTTTTTTCGCTTAGTAATTAAAAACTCGACTAAATTATTCAATTCTCGAATAGAAAGCATTCTATAATCATTATATTCTATTACAGGACCTAATATAACTTTTATTATTCCTGGCCTAATCAATAAAGTTCTTGCAGGCCAAAATACTCCAGCATTATGCGCCATTAACACAATCGGTGCTTTAGCTAAGCTAGCTAATTTCACTCCACTAGGCTTAAATCTTTTATCTATATTTGTTGGTATTCGACTTGACTCAGGAAACATTATCATCCATAAACCATTTTTAATCTTTTGCTGACCAATAGTTAATATTTTTTTTACTGACCAAAAATCATTCCGATTAACATGAACTGGATCCATTAACTTCAACCCCCAGCCAAATACTGGAATATTAAATAATTCTTGTTTTACTACCCAACTTTGCATAGGAAATAGTAGTAATACTGCCGCATTTTCCCAAAAAGACTGATGATTAGATAATACTACTGCTGGCCCTAACGGTAATTTAGCATCATACTGAACCTGAAAACTTAATCCACAAATTACTCTTAAAAGAGTAACAAAAAACTTTACATATAACTTAGCTATAAAATATTTTACTTTATAATTATTTCTCGAAAACAATATCGCAATCAACATAATAAGTAAAAATACTATACTTATAATGGCTATGATTAAAAAAAATAAAATAGTGCAAAAGTAAGCTATAATAGCAGACTTCAATTTCATAGAAGTAATCACATTTTTAACATCTAATATTACTTATAACTTATAGCATATACTTAATTTCTACTTCCTTCAAAATTTGAAAAAGTCTTAATACTATAATAAATCATGAGATTGCCTAGCCTTAAAAGCTGCCAATAAAGTCCCCTCATCTAAATAATCTAACTCTCCTCCTAGCGGAATTCCTGCAGCCAATTTTGATATTTTTAAATTCTCATCTTTTAGATAATCAATAACAAAAAAAGCAGTCATCTGCCCATCTATCGTAGAGTTAGTAGCTAAAATTATTTCTTGTACTTTATGCTTATGAATACGATTCAATAGTTTAGGCAATTTTAAGCTATTAAGAGCATCATTACCATTAACAGCAGATAAAGTCTTTCCTAAAACATGATACCAACCCTTAAAAACTCTACTCCGCTCTAAAGCCCAAAGATCTGCCACAGATTCAACTACTGCTATGATTGACGAATCACGTGCAGAATCTTGACAAATCCCACAAACAGAAAAAACATCCAAATTCCCACAGCACTGACATTCTACAATATTAGCAAGTACAGAACCCAATTGATTACAAAGATTTTTTATCCTAATTTCCTTGTCCTGCATTAAATAAAGTACTATCCTTCTGGCAGAACGATGCCCCAATCCTGGTAATTGTGCTAAAGAAAGTATTAACCCCTCTATTATATTAGAACCATTATGCATTACAACAACACTTTGCGCTTTTTTATATAATTTTTACTACTCAAAAAATATTCTATCTTAAAAGTTTTAAATTTTATCAATCTTCTTTTGATGTTTTAGCAAAAATGGTAATTGTGTCAAAAAAAATAATACAGTTAACGGAAATACTCCAAATACTTTAAAAGCAACCCAACAAGATTCCGAGTAATAGCGCCATACAACCTCATTTATTACTGCCATAAAAACAAGATAGCAAGCAGAACGTAATGAAAAAACCAACCAATGCTGATCATCCATTTGAAATACTGAAGAGAACATTGGTTTTAACAGAGGACGCTTCTTTAAATAGCCAATATATAATATTATTGCTAAAACCATATATAATATCGTTGGCTTCATTTTAACATATTTAAAATCGTTTAACCATATTGAAGCTATACCTGAAATAAGTAACACTCCCCCTGAAATTAATAGCGGCAATGAAACTTGCTTATAAATAAAAAAATTAATCAGAAGTGATATACAAGTAGATATCATAATAAATAAGGTTGCCTTACCCATATCACTACCAATATTATAAGTTATAAAAAACACTATTACAGGCCCAGATTCTAATAAAATCTTTAACATTTTTTATCTTTTCCTTTTTTCTTGATATTGATTACAATCATTTATTGAACAATAGTAATGTAGAGTATACAACCCTAACAAAGTCGAAATATAAAATACAACTTGCGCCATATTTGGAGTAGTAGTGTATCCAATTAATGCTTTTAGAACTCTACCTAACAAACTTTCATCAGATATAAACCATGCAGAATTCCATAAAACTTCTGAACCACTTATGATTATACCAGATGAGGTCATAATAACAGCAGCTTCCGATGACAGAGCTGCAGCTATAAATAGCAATAACCAAAAAGACACTTTAAAAAAATATTTCGGGGAAATTACCATCAAACCATTATATATACTATATCCTATTAACAAAGCTGCTATACTACCTATTATACTACCTATTAAATAATCAGTAACATATACTGCTCTATCAGTAGCAATGATACTACCAAGAAAAAGAATTATCTCAATTCCTTCACGAATAATGGTAGCAGCTACCATTAACGATATTGCCCATTTTGAAGTAGTTCCAATACAAATCTCATTTTGTAAATTACCGAACCATTGCTTTAGCTTACTGTTATAGTTTACAACCTTTACAATAGTATATGCAACCATAACTATAGTTAAAAAAATTATTGCAATAGAAAAAATCTCTGCCCCGAACCCATCAAACATAAGTGATATTTGAGCAAAAATGAATGCAAGCAGTATAGATATCATGCTACCAATCACAATTCCAAAAATAATATAATTTCGAGAATTCGCAATACCTAAAGTAGCAGCACTAATAATGCTAATGAAAATAGAAATTTCTAACATTTCTCGAAAAATTATTACTGACACTTTAGCCATAATACTTTTCTTAATTTTACTTGTTTCACTCTACAATAATTACTCCTTGAGCTGTTTCTTCATGAAATTCTCCAAAAAACTTGTATCTACCTGGCTTAAGAGGTGGCAACATTAATTTAATTGTGCTATGAGCAGGAATGATTTTTTCTCGTTTCAAATCTTTACTTTCAAATTCTTCCACAGAATCATCAAAATTTTCTATTATTAATTCTATTCTTTTATTAGCCTGAGCATGTATTTCTTTAGGTTCAAATACATGATCTTTTATAGCAAGTTTGCACACTACAACATCACTATTTAATCCCCAAGATCCTAAAATTAGCAATACAAAAATTAAATATGTAACTATAATGAATTTATTGTTTATCATTGCATTACTTAACTATATACTCACTTTCAGAAAATTATACTAAAGCTTTAAAATTTAATATTTCAAAATATACCCAATATTTTCAGCATTTTGAATTTAATTTACGAATTTATTCTGTTTACTCCTTAACTCTAAATTTTTTTAAATATTAAATACTAGATGTAATAATATCAATTCTATCTTTAACATACAACAAATTTTCATAATAAATCTTGACTCTATATCAAATTTATTCCATGCTTGCCGAGCAGTATAGCATATGAAAGTGTATAAATGTTTATCTAGAATCTTAAATTATTTAAACTATTATAATGTTTATATGATGTAGCTTATTAAAAATAGGTTTAATTCAAGCTTAATAGCATTAAGTAAAGAAGTAATTCATATCAAGCTATATGAGCCTGTAGCTCAGTTGGTAGAGCACTTGACTTTTAATCACGGGGTCCCGGGTTCGAATCCCGGCAGGCTCACCATATTGTTTTATTCTGTATGCTTTAATCCAAAGAATAATGTTCCAATAAAAGATTATCACTTTTTTTCTTTTAGTTATTGAAATAATCATAAGCTTTAATTTTTGGTATAAGTAAAGTTTGTTTTTATTGCTGCCTCTTTGGCTATATTCAGTTGACAATCAAAAGAAGTTAGACTAACTTTTTTTATTAACTTCAATTAATTCATTCTATGCTTAATCAAATTTTATCTAAATTTAGAGAAGAAATTAGTAATATTAATGAAAAAAAGGCACTAAATAACCTTAAATTGCGCTATTTAGGAAAGTCAGGCATTATTACCTTACAATTTAAAAATATAGCAGAACTGGATATTGAGCACAGAAGGGATTACAAAAGTAAAGTAAGTTTAGTCAAAACAGAAATTGAAACATTAATTTCCACAAAATTAGCTGAAATTCAAAAGCAAGAGATGATAAAATTGCTTGATAGCGAAAAAATAGATGTAACTCTGCCCTCAAGAAAAAAATTTCATGGTAGTATTCATCCAATTTCTCAAGTTACTGAAGAATTGTTAAGCATATTTTCCATGTTCAACCTTAAAGTTTTTGATGGCCCTAATATAGAAAGTGATTGGTATAATTTCAGCGCATTGAATATTGGAAGTAATCATGCTGCGAGACAGATGCATGACACGTTTTATTTAAATAACAGCGCTACTAGCAATCAAATGCTATTAAGAACGCATACTTCTAATGTTTCTATACGAATTATGGAACAACAAAAACCACCAATATATCTCGTTGCCCCAGGGCGTGTCTACCGTTCAGATTTTGACGCAACTCATACACCTATGTTTCATCAAATAGATGGAATAATAGTAGATAAAAATATTCATATGGGGCATCTAAAATATATAATTATTAATTTCATAAAAATGTTTTTTGAGAAGAAAGATATTGAAATAATATTTAGACCAAGTTTTTTCCCATTTACTGAACCTTCGGCTGAAGTAGATATTAAATGTTCGATTAACAATAAATGGTTAGAAGTTTTAGGATGTGGTATGATACATCCTAATGTTCTACGTAATGTTAATATTGACCCTGACGAATATCAAGCAATAGCTTTTGGGCTAGGAATTGAGAGATTTGCAATGCTAAAGTATGGTATTACAGACTTAAGAAAATTCTTTGAAAATGATCAAAGGTGGTTACAATATTATAGTTTTTCAGCCTTCGATATACATACAATGTTATATGGTTTAAGCAGATGAAATTTACACTAAAGTGGCTAAAACAATTTTTAGCTACCAATGCAAATTTAACTGATATCACTCAAGCATTAACAAATCTAGGTTTAGAGGTTGAATCAATAATAGATCGGTCTGTTGAATTAAAAGATTTTATCATTGCTGAGATTATAGATGTAAAACCTCATCCCAACGCTACCAAATTACAAATTTGTGAAGTTAATTCCGGAAAAAAAATATTGCAAATTGTTTGTGGAGCTTCAAATGCAAGAACAGGACTTAAGGTAGTTCTTGCTATACCAGGCACTAAAATTCCTAATGGTGATTTTATCATCAAAACAACTAATATTCGAGGAATTACAAGTCAGGGAATGTTATGCTCAGAAAAAGAATTACTTATCAGTAATAGCAATAATAATTGTATAATAGAATTACCAAATACTGCAATTGTAGGCAACTCATTTGCAGAAGATTTTGGATATGATGATTCAGTTATTCAAATTAATGTCACACCAAATCGTGGAGACTGCTTAGGAGTTTATGGCATTGCTAGAGAACTACAAGCAAAAGGATTAGGCAAATTAGTAGAGAATAGTTTTCATAAAATTCACAATACACATTTTCAAAGCAATATAAAATTGCATGTATCAGCTAAAGATGCTTGTCCATTATTTATTGCTACTGAAGTCCAAAACATTAATACTGCTTGTAGTAGTCCATTATGGCTGCAACATTTTTTACATAATATCGGTCTTAAGTCAATCTCTCCCACCATTGACGTTACTAATTATGTTTGTTACAGTTTCGGTTATCCAATACATGCTTATGATAAAGATAAGCTGTTAAATAATGAAATTGAAATTAGAACAGCTTATGCAAATGAGAATATAACAGCATTAAACAATCAAACTTATAAATTAACACCTAAAGATTTAGTTGTAAGTTGTGGTAGTAAAATTATTGCATTAGCTGGTATTATTGGAGGATTAAATAGCAGCTGTAATTCTAAAACTAACAACATAATCTTAGAAACTGGTTATTTTGTACCCAATAAAATTATAACTACTGGCCGAAGATTAAATATTGAAAGCGATGCACGCCATCGTTTTGAAAGACATGTTGATTATAGTATAGCTAGTAAAGTTCATACTATTGCACTAAATTTAATTACTTCAATTTGCGGCGGAGAAATATCGGAAACTATAGTATTTGATAATATAAGCATAACACCAGCGAAAATATTAGAGTTTCCAATTAATGAATTTGAAAAAAAAACTGGAATTAAGTTAGAAACATCAACAATAATAAATATCTTAGTTAATTTGGGATTTACTATTTGTAATGCCACTTCTAGCACTTTAAAAATTAAAATACCATCGTGGCGCTCTGATATTGCCATTAAAGAAGATATAGTAGAGGAATTACTAAGAGTAAGTGGCTATGATCTTCTACCTGAAATACCAATCAAATCAAATCAACAGTCATGCATAGTACTACCTAATAAACAACAAAAAATATCAACTCTCAAAAAAGTTACAGCAACTTGTGGATATAATGAAGTTGTTACTTGGTCATTTATTAGTAGTAAAATAGTTAAATATTTTAGTACTTATAATGAAAAATTAAAAATCTTGAACCCTATCAGTCAGGAACTTGACTATATGAGACCTACTATTATTCCCAATTTGCTTGAGTCTATCGCAAAAAATCAAGCTAGATCAATTAAAAACCAAGCTTTTTTTGAAGTAGGGCCAGTTTTTTCTGAAAAAAAAATAGGACAAGAACAATGCGTGCTAGCTGCTGTAAAATGCGGCAATAAAGAACTTATACACCCACATAATCAAATTCTTGAGTGGGATATTTTTGATATTAAGGCTGACTTAGAAAATATCCTTTTTGAGTTAGGGATCAATATTGAAAACTGTAAAATTATTACTAATGCTACTAGACAATACTATCATCCAGGCAGATTTGGCAGTATTATGCTAAGTAACACATGCATCGGTTGTTTTGGTGAGATACACCCTGAAATTTTAGCTAATGTTAACATTAACAATAGAGTTATGGCGTTAGAGCTAAATATTGACTCATTGCAAATAAAAAAATCTCAACCTAAAAAACAAATCATACTATCTAATTATCCACATATTGAAAGAGATTTTGCCTTTATAGTGGATAAATTTATACCAGCATTAGAAATAGCAGCCTCTATTAAGGAAGTTAATAAAAATTTAATAAAAAAGGTTGAAGTGTTTGATGTCTATAGTGGCGAAAAAATAGATAATAATAAAAAATCCTTAGCATTTAGAGTAACAATACAATCTAACGAACAAACCTTAACTGAACTAATAATAAAAGAAATCAGCAGCAATATAATCTCAACAATAGAGAAAGCATTTGATGCAATACTAAGAGATCATTAACATTAAAAAAACTATCAATAATTTAATATTACATTTTATCTAAAAAATAATTTTATAAAATTTTTTCATTAATGCTTGACTCTATCTTGCTACCTTCACAGTCTCTGTCGAATTTTTATTATGTCGCATATATTAGTAAAATCTAAAAAAAATTATATGGATCAATATCTATTTTCAAGCTAACAGTTTTAGAATGTAGAGACAAAATATTCCAGTCCTTAATATAACTATGAATATTAAGTTGTCGATTAAAAATCAACAATATTCTAAAACGATATTTATTCTTCAATTTATATAACAAAGCTGGAGCTGGCCCTAATATTCGTAAATGTTGACATGGTTGAGCTGTTTTGACAATACTTTCTGCTACTGATTGAGCATTTTGTTCTAAAGTAGATATTACACTAATAGCAACAAATTTAGTTACTGGTGGCATATTATTGTTAATACGTAAGTTCATCTCATAATTAATGAAATCTTCATCTTTATAATTAATCAGATAATTTAATAAAGCACTGTCAGGATAATAAGTTTGTATATAAACATGCCCTTTCACTTCTTCTCTGCCTGATCTTCCTGCTACTTGGTTAAGCAATTGATATGTTTTTTCATTAGCTCTTAAATCACCACCATACCCTAAATCAGCGTCAATGATTCCTACTAAGTTTAGATTTGGAAAATGATAGCCTTTTGTAAGCATTTGTGTACCAATGATAATATCCACTTCACTATTGACTATTTTTTGCAAAATGTTAGTACTATCATCAGTGGCAGTATCTCTACTAACAACAGCTATCCTATATTTAGGAAAATAAGTTTTTACTTCTTCAGCAATTCTCTCAATTCCAGGCCCATAGGCTGATAATGTTTGTTTCTTACATTCAAGGCAATATGATGTAAATACTTTAAAGATACCACAGTGATGGCACTGTAATATATTTTTAGATTTATGAAAAACTAAACATGAAGAACAAGATGTGCATGTAAATCGAAAACCACAATTACGGCAAAGTATTATAGGAGCATAACCTTTACGATTTAAAAATAATAATATTTGTTTATTCTGTTTTAAAGTTTGCATCATGGCATTTTTTAAACTATTAGATAACCACATTCCAGTTTGTAAATGCTCCTTTCTCATATCAATAATATTAATATGAGGTAAAGTAGCATCTCCAAATCTACTTTTAAGCTTAATAAGGCGGTATTTTTTATTATAAGTATTATATATACTCTCAAGAGATGGAGTTGCTGAAGCTAGAATCACTGGTATATTAGCAATATGCCCTCTCATAACTGCCATATCTCTAGCATTATACATTATGTTATTCTCTTGTTTATAGGATTGATCATGTTCTTCATCTACTATAATTAATCCAAGCGATGAATATGGTAAAAATAAACTACTACGTGTACCAATAACTACCTTTATTTTATTAGTTAATATTCCCCGTAGTATTTTTTTCTTAGAAGCTTTACTAATAGATGAATTCCACATAGCTGCATTAAATTTGAATCTATCAGCAAATCTAAGTGCTATGTGACTGGCAAGATTAATTTCTGGCATTAATAAAAGTACCTGTGCCTTTTGTCGTAATACTTCAGCTATTAAATGAAAATATATCTCTGTTTTTCCAGATCCAGTAATACCTTGCAGCAAAATCGTACCTGTAGTCTTTCTAATAGTATCAAATGCTAACTGCTGCTCTAGAGATAAGTTTGACATTTGAAATAAACTATAGTTAATATCTTGTAATTGAGCAACATATGGCTTCTCATTTAACTCAACAGGTAAAACCATTTTAGCTACAGTTCCTAAATCCACCATATAATATCTTGCTGCAATATTAATGAACTTGAGATTGGAAAGTCTAACATTCTCTATTTGAAATAGCTTGGCTATAATTTCCTTAATATTTTTGCACTGAGGAATAATATTAATCTCCCATACAATACCAGTAATTTGCTTATTTCGAAAAGGAACAACAACTAAATCTCCAATGTGGAGCAAGCATGTAGTTGATTTATACTCTAGCGGAAATAACTTTAGCTTTGGTAAAAGTACTCTAATAAACATGAGTCACTACTAAGATTAGTACACTTAAATTAAGATTTAAACTGGGATAGTTGGAATTTTTCTTGAAAAATCTCGAGTTTGGAATTGTAAATCACTAATAGATTGCTTTAAAGATATTCTTCCACCTATATTAGCAGCATCCTTCCATTTTTCTAATATCAACGCTGCAAACTCAGAATGAATTATATATGTCTTCTAAAACCTATACCATCAATTTTTATTGAATACTCCATGTAACTTATTATAATAATCTACCATATCATTTACCTATCTCTGTATAGCAACTGTTTGACACAAATGGATTATTACTTTGAAACAAGATGATAAATTCCTTCTTACTGCCATATTCATTAATATCACTAACTTTGTCAAGAAATTTTATTGTTGCTTCACATGCAGTGCTTTCTGTAGTAGGCCTATGCAAATCTTCAGCTACTGTTTCATCAATTACAGTATAACTTTAGAACTGAAAATAGTCTCTACTAAATCATAGACCATTAAGGCTTCAGTTAAGGCTTCAGTCAACTTTATCTCTCCACTATCATTAGGATATAATCTATTTGAAAAATATCCAGAAGGACATTCACCTAAGCTAGTTGAGTAAAAGGTGTTAACGAATTTATTTTTACATGATATTTTTTGCCAACTTAATAATATACTTTTTGCCTTCATCAAGGCTTTCTACACCTAAATTACTAATGTTTAACATATTTAAATCTAGATTTTTTTTATACGCTAATATTAATTGTTAATACAGAAGGCACAATACCATCAATGTTAGCCCATAATTTGCGATTTCCTGTTAATATTACTACTTCACCATTAACTTTAACATTATATTTGATATTGTATAATAGTAGTCGATGATACTAGATATCGTACTAATACAAGATGCTCCAGCAATCCAAGCAGCATTATAATTTTGATGCTTGGTGTTTTTTTCACGATCTATAAGTTGTAAAGCTTCTGCTATCTTTAAATACTCTTTTTTATACTTTTTCATCCAACTTTGTGCATTTATTTCACCACGTTCTTCGCCAATTTTTCTATTAAAAGCGCTTTGAGCCAAATAAATAATTTAATCCATAATATCTTGTACATCTAACTCTGTCCCTTCTCCTAAATTTTTACGTAATATTTTAGCATCAAACTTAGCAGAATCATCTTGATTAGCTCCAGATATTTTTACAATAAAATACATTTGCTTAAAAGTTGTTATAGAATCTTTAACTTTTAAAGCATTAATAGCTTGCCATAATTGCTTAGGTTAAAAATAGCCTGCTCTTGCAATACACATAAAAGAGCCTATTGATGCTTCTCTCTACTTACTGTTAAGTTTAGTGTTTATAACCATTAAAACCTAGTTTCTAGCTGCTAGTGAAAATTAGATAACACAACCCCCTTTACCTGTATCAATAACAAAAAGCTAGTAATAATTAAAGCTACTAAAACTATAACAACAACATTAATTCTTCCTTTCATAAATTAATTAAATACTAAGCAGCAATCTCTCTGGTGACTCTATGTAATTTTTTACCTTTGTTAAAAATGTTACTGCTTCCTTACCATCAATAATTCTATGATCATAAGATAAAACTATATACATCATTGGTCTAATTTGTATTGTACTATTAATTACTACAGGCCTATCCTGTATTTTATGCATTCCCATTATTGCAGATTGTGGTGGATTAATAATAGGCGTCGATAGTAATGATCCAAATACTCCTCCATTTGTAATAGAGAATGTCCCTCCGCTAAGTTCATTAATGGATAAATTTCCCTCTTTGGCTTTTTTACCTAACTGAGAAATTTCCATTTCTATTTCAGAAAAAGAAAGATGCTCTGCATTTCGTATTATTGGTACTACTAATCCTGAATTAGTGCTTACAGCTACTCCTATATCATAGTAATTATGATATAATATGTCACTACCATCAACTTGAGCATTAATTATTGGAAGTTCTTGCAAAGCAGCAACTGCTGCTTTAACAAAAAAAGACATAAAACCAAGTTTAATTCCATGCTTTTTTTCAAATTCTTCTCTATATTTTTTCCTCAATTCTGTGATGTTAAACATATCCACTTCATTAAAAGTAGAAAGAATAGCAGCATTATTTTGAGAGTTTTTTAAGCGTTGTGCAATAGTACGTCTCAACTTAGTCATTCTAATACGCTCTATCATTCTACCAGACTTTATTGCAGCTAATGGTGATACCATCTGAGATGTTAACTGTGATGTTTTCAATTGTTGAGTCTGTACATCATCTGTTAATTTCATATTATTTATAACATTAATAATATCTCCTTTGGTAATTCTATTATTTTTTCCACTACCATTAACATCTTCAAGATTGATTTTATGCTCTGTAACCATTTTAATAACAGAAGGTGATAATTTTTTATTTGTGACAGTTTCCAGATGTGATAGATTTACATCTTTTTTATCTTCATTATCATCTATATTAGTATCACTTTTCTGTGCAACATCTGAGCTAATAACACAAATTATCTCTCCAACTTCAACATCATCCCCCTCATTTTTTAGAATTTTTGTTATTTTGCCATGTACATTAGCATTAATATCTATCCCTACTTTATCACTTTCTACTTCCGCAATTTTTTCATCTAGTTCAACTATATCACCTTCTTTTTTACACCATTTAGATATAGTTCCTGATGACACTGATTCTCCAAGAGATGGCAATACTATATTTGTTTCTTTCATTATAAATTTTCTCCTATATTAAAAGCACACCGTATTAATTCTTGCTGTTGCTGATTATGAAGATTATTATACCCTACTGCAGGAGCAGCAGCCTGATCTCTGCCAATATACTTTAACTTAACAAGTTTTTTTGCTTTATCAATAATATCTTCTAAATAAGGCTTAATAAACGTCCAAGCACCCATATTTTGCGGCTCTTCTTGACACCATATAATTTCATTGTATGCTGAGTATTTTGCTAAAATTGCTGATAATAATTTAGTTGGAAAAGGAAAATACTGCTCAATTCTAATAATTGCAACATCTGTAATTTTATGTTTACTTCTAAAATCGTAAAGTTCGTAAAATAACTTACCACTACAGATAATTATTCTTTTTATTTTTCCTTTTGCAAGCGTATCCACTTCATCAATCACTAACTGAAAATAATTTCGAGGACCCAAATCAGCTAATTTTGATACTACCAATTTATGCCTTAATAATGATTTTGGAGACATAACTATTAATGGTTTAGAATCTGTGCTAATAATTTGCCTGCGCAACAAATGAAAAAATGACGCTGGTGTAGTTGGATACACTACCAGTATATTATTATTAACTGCTAACTGTAAATATCTTTCAATTCTAGCTGAACTATGCTCCGGCCCCTGCCCTTCATATCCGTGAGGTAATAATAAAACTATATTACTCTGCATTTGCCATTTTGTTTCAGCTGAACTAATAAATTGATCAAAAACTATTTGAGCTCCATTTGCAAAATCTCCAAATTGCGCTTCCCATATCACTAATTGCTTTGAATTAACTAGCGAATAACCATACTCAAAACCTAGTACTGCATATTCAGATAGTGGGCTATTAGCTATTTGCAGATATGCTTGATCTGATGATAAATTATTCAGAGGAATATAATTACTTTGATTCAATTGACTATATAATACTGCATGTCTATGAGAAAAAGTTCCTCTTATTGCATCCTGACCTGTTAACCTTATTGGAATTTTTTCAATTAACAAGCTAGCAAAAGCTAATTGTTCTGCTGTAGCCCAATCAATTTGCTCATTGAGAGCTACTTTATTTAAACGATCACTCAGTAATTTCTTTAGCCGTGAATGAATAATAAACTCAGATGGAATAGTGCATAATTTTTCATTAAGTGCTAGTAAAGTATCTCCTTCTACTCCAGTTAATATATTTTCTGACTCTTTTGAACAAATTGTTTGGTACGTATTGTTATTATAATTTGATGGTAAAATTGGTTGACAAGTTTTTGCTATCTCAAACTGTTCATTTAAAAAATTTTTAAATTTATTTCTTATGTCTTTATAATCAGATTCAAGTATAAACTTCTGATCAATAAGTTTTTGGGCATACAATTCAGTAACACTTACCTTATTTTTAATAACATTATACATTGTAGCTTGAGTAAACATTGGTTCATCACCTTCATTATGCCCATATTTACGATAACAAATTATATCTATAACAACATCTTTAGCAAATTTTTGTCTATAAGCCATAGCAATTGATGTTACTTTTAGTACTGATTCTGGATCATCTCCATTAACATGGAAAATAGGTGCTTTAATAGTCTTTGCTACTTCAGTGGTATATTGTCCTGGATAAATCTCATCAATATTAGCTGTAAATCCTATCTGATTACTAATAATATAGTGCAATATACCGCCAGCACTATAAGATTTAAGTGCTGATAATAGCAAACTTTCAGCTACAACACCTTGCCCACTAAAAGCAGCATCACCATGAATTAGAATTCCCATAAAATTTTTACGAGTTATATCATTAAATACATCTTGCTTTGCTCTAACTTGGCCAGCCACTATTGAATTTACAGCTTCAAGATGGGAAGGATTAGAAGTTAGAGATATTCTAATATTATTATTATTTTTACCTGTATATATACCAGAATATCCCATATGATATTTAACATCTCCAGAAAGGCCTTTTTCTTTTATATGAACATCATTTATAAATTCTGCTATTATAGCATAATGCGGTTTCTTAGCTACCTCAGCTAATGTCACCAATCTCCCTCTATGGGCCATACCTATTACTACTTCTTTCAGGCCATAACTAATTGCTTGTTCAATAGCTGCAATAATTGCTGCTACTGCAGTTTCAGCTCCTTGACTAGAAAAGCGCTTTGCACCTACAAATTTAGTATGTAAAAATTCTTCAAACCCTGTAATTGATATTAAATTTTTTAGTAATAGATTTCTATCAATATTATCTAAATCTAAAGATATCTGCTCTAATTGATTATATAACCAATCAATTTCATTTTGATCAGTTATATGATTAAATTCAACAGCAATGTTATTACAGTAAATTTGTTCTAAATAATTAATCAATGTTCTAAAATTTGATACTTTTACAAAGTTATTAGGCAGTGAAAAACAAAAATTTTCATCAAGATCAAACTCTGATAATCCAAAATAATTTAAACTAAGTTGTGCTTGTTCCTTAGTTTTTGGTTTTTGTAAACCTAAAGGATCAAGCTTAGCACATAAATGCCCATTAGCTCTGTAAGCTGCAATTAATTTCTGAGTTTGAAACTGCCTTAGTTGAATTAAATATTTATTATGGTGACTTTCAGACGGAGATATATTTGCCTCTACAAAATCATCAGTAGCTAACCCTAAATTTGAAAAATTAGGCTTATTAATAATAGGATACTTGTACTCATTATATTTCTGGAAAAAAGTAATCCAGCTATTATCTACAGAAAATGGATCTTTAATATATTTTTGATGCAAATACTCAATATATTCAGCATTCTGGATAAATAAAAAATCATCGCTGATCACATAGTCCTCTTATCTATTTTTTTACTTTATACTTTTAACATAGAATTCAAAAAATTTTGTTCAGCAAATTTCCAATTCACTAAATGTTCAATAAACTGCTGCAAATATTTTGCTCTATTATTACGATAATCAATATAATAAGAATGTTCCCATACATCACAAGTTAATAATGGAATTTGATTATAAATTATTGGTAATTCAGCATTAGATGTGGTTGTAATTTTTAACTGCTATCTTCCAATACTAACCAAGCCCAACCACTACCAAATTTAGAAACTGCTGATGCTTGAAACTGATCAGCAAAATCTTCATAGCTACCAAAATCCTGGGTAATTTGTTTTAAAAAATCACCTTTAGGTTTAAAAATACTGTTATTACCTATTGAATGCCAAAAAAAATTATGATTCCAAATTTGGGCTGCATTATTAAATATAGCAGCACTTTCTTTATTATCAAAAGTAGTTAAGATGATATCTTCTAAAGATTTTTGTTGCATTTCAGTATTATGTTCAAGCAATCGATTCAAATTATTAACATATGCGGCATGGTGTTTACCATAGTGGTAATCAAATGCTTCACTTGATATATATTGTTTCATTGAATTTTTTGAATATGGTAACTCCATTAACTTAAATGGATAACCTGCTTGATTAGCAATTTTAGAAAAAGTCATATTAAATACTCCATAATTTACATGCGGTGCAGTTGATATTATTATTAACCTACTACTATCTACTATATAAATAATATCAATAAAATTATAAAAAATTAAGCACTTTATAATTTTAACGATGATAATATCACTTAGTATTTTTTTTATTAAAAAGCTATTGCCTACCAAAAAGCAAAAAAATTAATTTTCTTAACTTATATATAAACTTTATAAATCTGCTATTATTTACTTTCTTTCTTTAACCAGATCGTAATATAAAGCAGGAAGAACAAGCTACTTCTGCAATCTCCATTTTGGTAATTTTTGTCATATATTCTCTCAGTTCTAATATAATTTAGTATATGTTATGGCAAGTATCATTGTATAGGCAAAATTGATCTTGTAAGGCAGATAGAATCAGTATGACGATGAAAATAGGTTTTGCATAAGAATGATTATGACCCCTATATTCAACCTTTTGAATAAAAATTTTAGAATAATTTGTAAAAATATTCTAAAATCACTGCTATAGCTGTATTTTTGGAGGCACAAAATGCAACATACAGTATACGATATTATAATTAATGGTTGTAATATTGCTAAGAATAACAGCAGCAATATTGGTATAATTTTTTATCGTTTTATTGGCAATTTTATTTCCTCAGAATGGAGAAAGTTAACAGGAGATAATGGAAAAACCTTAAGCAAAACATCTAAACAACTTCTATCATTGATAGTATACAGGCTATAGATCTATTACAATTAAAGATATAGAGGAATTACAGGAGAGTTATAAGCTTTTTGAGGATAAGTTAAATGTTTGTCAACGCAAGGTTAAGCAATGTTTGTAGAATTAAGAGACACTGGTTTTATTGAAGTTGAAAATAGGACAACAATAAAAATAACCTTAAATAGCGTAATACTCCATGTATAAAACTTATTAAAAATTTTCAGCAGTATAGAAAAAAGCAAAGAAAAGCCTTACCAGAAAAAATTTTCGCTCCAACGCGAAAGAAATTTCAGGTCAACCTGAAACTTTTTTCAGGTACATATATAGTATTATAACATTGTCTACTGAAAAGGCCTCAAAGGCATATTCAATCTAAAGAAGAAGAAAAGTTAATTTTGTTAACTTTCGCACTTTATAGAACCTGCTATTAACTTGTGTTAACTTTTATTAATTTTTGTAATTAATATTCAACCTTAACTGTATTAAATTTGCAAAATTTGTCAATATTATAAAAAAATTAATGCAAAAGGTCGAATATAAGGAGAATAAAATTTAGGAAATTTAGCGCTAATTTTTAACTCAAAAGTTGAATTAATGATCTAGAAACGCATGTAACTTAAGGCTAATTCAGCTATTTTCAAGTCAGATGTATTATGAATGAATTAGCACAAAAAAATTGCTAAAAAAAGCATAATTATTGATCAGTTATTTAACTACAATGTAGTATTTATTAATAATAATATCAATTATATAGTAATTATGTCTTCAATAGCATTAAAGTTTACAAATAGATTACTAAGTAGACTCCGAATGAAAAAACAGTTTATAGAGATCAAAAGAGGACTTGTTTAAGAGTATCAAGTAAATGTTAAATAAAGCTTGTCTTTACCTTGCTGTGGTACAACAAAAATACAGCCAGAATTATGAATTACAATTCTTCTTCTTTGTATTGAATATGCCTCTTGACGCCTTTTCAGTAGACAATGTTATATTAATTAATCGAGCTTTTAGCGCCAATATTTCCTGTTTTGATAAACCAGTATTTTCGGATACAAATTCATTCGGAAAGCCAGATTTTAATAACTTCATTGCCAGCTCTTTTTTTTGTCTCTATTTTGCCAAATTCTACACCTTCAGCTCTGCCTTCATCAATATATTTTTCAGCAATTGTTCCCACAAGAGTTTCTGTCTCCTCCTTTGATAAATTCTTGGCTAGTATTTGTTCTAACTTACTTTGCTCATTTTTACTAACCTTATTTCCAGTGTACCATAAGTGAAGTCATGTAAATATATCCACGTTTTTAGTCTATTAAGACTGCATCTTTGTATAATTCAAAAAATTTTTCCCATTGGCTAGCATTGAATGTACATATTTCATAAAATATGCTAGTGCTTACTGTTGATTTTTTCTTGATTTCAGTGTCTGGCCTGCTTGCCAATCTGTTAATTTATATTCAGAGCCCATAAACTATTTAGCTAATTCAGGGGAATCAAACAGTTCCCATAAGCTTTTCTTGGAAAATTGTATGGATTTTTTCTATGATATACTACCATAGATATAACTAGTGGTAATTTATTTCTTTCTTTTTGATATTTTTCCAGTAATGATAAAGCGTAATTTTCACAATCTTAATACAATCGAATAATCTGGACTTACTTGAGCTTCAACAAAAACATATATAAATGCCTTATTAGCAGTTTAAAATACTAGTTAAATAGCAAATTTAATATGAACACAAATATTATTAAACAATCAATCATTATATTATAACTGCTTTTAAAAATAGGTCTTGAAAATTATTAGTAGTTATTTTAGCCAATTCGCTAACTGAAAGATTTTTTATTTTACTTACCATATCTGCAATATACACCAAATAAGCAGGCTCATTTTGTTTACTACGCATCGGTACTGGAGCTAGATAAGGGGAATCTGTTTCTATCAACAAGCTTGATGTTGGTACATTATTATAAATAGTCTTTCTTAGATTTTCTGCATTTTTAAAAGTTATGATGCCAGAAACTGAAATGTAAATTCCTAGTTCTAGCATTTTAACAGCAAAATCTTGCGATGCTGTAAAACAATGGATCACTGCTTTAAAAGTATACTTCTTACGTGCATTATATAAGATTTCATAAGTATCACTTTCAGAATCTCTAGTATGTACAATCACAGGCAGTCTACTTATATGAGCTGCCTTTATGTGCTCAATAAAGGATTTTTTTTGTAGTAACTTGTGTTCATTTGAAATATTATGAAAATAATCTAGGCCTGTTTCCCCAAAAGCAATAGTTGTAGGGTTTTGAGCTAAGTCTGATAATAGCT
Organism: Orientia chuto str. Dubai; assembly: GCF_000964595.1. GTDB lineage: Bacteria > Pseudomonadota > Alphaproteobacteria > Rickettsiales > Rickettsiaceae > Orientia > Orientia mediorientalis. Next base: position 42,964 of record NZ_LANP01000001.1, read on the forward strand.
CAGCACTAACTTGCGGATAGTTCATCACTTCAGTCGGATGAACTCCAACTGAGGAAAATATATTGGAATATTTTCGAGTTATAGCACATATTTCTGGAAATTCATTTAGGTTGGTACTAACAGTTAACATATATTTAACTCCATTAGCTTTTGCATTTTTAATTACTGTATTTTGCTCAGTAAGCATATTTAAATGACAATGAGAATCAATTAACATATATTATTACTTTTTTCTTCAATTTTAACAAATATTGGTATTGGTTCAGAAATAACCTTGCCTGGTTTTAGAGCATAAGAACTATCAATATAATTAAATTTTCTCTCTGTTTTATCTACAGCTATTAAATCTAAAATTTTACTTGCTGATTCAGGTATAAAAGGCTGTAATAAAATTGCTATACCTCTTATAGTTTCTATTAATGTATATAATATCTTTGCGACCTTTTGAGCATTGCTATCTTTAAATTTCCAAGGAGCTTGTTGATCAAAGTACATATTAGCTTGATTCACAATTTCCATAATTTTGCTTAGAATGATAGTTATGTTCTCATTATTAATAAGACTAACAAGACTATTACTTAACGTAACAGTATTTATTAACAGCGGTTCAGATTTATATAGATCAATAATATTTATTTCATCTAATAGTGGTATTTTAGCTTTATTATATTTGTAAATAAAAGATAAAGTTCTATGGACTAAATTACCAAGTTTATTGCACAGTTCACTATTAATTCTATTGATAAAACCACTTTGGCTAAAATTACCATCTTTACCAACTGTAATTTCTTTTAATAAGAAATAACGTACCTGATCAACTCCAAATTTATTAACTAGGTCAACAGGATTAATAACATTTCCTACAGATTTAGAAATTTTTTGTCCTTCGTTAGTCCACCATCCATGTACTAAAATAGTTTTAGGTAAAGGTAAATCAGCAGACATAAGAAATGCTGGCCAATAAACAGCATGAAACCTTAATATATCCTTACCAACTATATGAAGATTTGCTGGCCAGAAATTAGCCATTAATGTGCTATTATCACTTGCATATTCTAATGCTGAAACATAGTTTACCAATGCATCGAGCCAAACATAAATCACATGTAGTGGATCATTAGGTACTGCTATTCCCCATTTAAATGTAGTACGTGAAATTGAAAGATCAGTAAGACCATTTTTAATAAAATTGATTACTTCATTTCTGAAAAATGCAGGTTTAATAATATTATCATTATTTTCATACCAATGCAGTAATTTTTGCTGCCATTTTGATAATGTAAAAAAATAGCTAGATTCCTCTACCCATTCTACTTCAGTGCCAGTTGGGGCTTTACCATCAGCAGTAAGCTCGGCTTCTGAATAGAAAGCTTCATCTTTAATTGAATACCATCCACAATACTTACCAAGATATATATCCCCTCGTTGATTAAGAATATTCCAAAACTTCTGTACTGCTTTAACGTGCCTTATTTCAGTTGTTCTAATAAAGTCATTGTTTGATAAATTCAAGTCAATACTAAGTTTTATAAAGGAGGATGCTATCTTATCAACAAATTCTTGAGGCAAAATTCCTGCACTACTAGCTGCTTTTTCAACTTTTTGCCCATGTTCATCAGTACCAGTTAAAAATATTACTTCTTTTCCTAAGAGCCTCATAAATCTGGCATAAACATCTGCTATAATGCTAGTATATGCATGCCCAATATGGGGTATATCATTAACGTAATATATGGGAGTAGTAATATAATATTTATTTTTCATAGATAGTATAGATAGTAATGTTATAAAAATTCATTCTAAAATTAGTAATAAATTTATTAAGTCAAAGAATCTTTTAATCATTGTTTAACAATTGTTTTGTACCTTGCTATAAGGGGCTATAAAAATTTCTTTATAAAATCTGCAAAGAAACAGGAATTTATTACTTGTCTTCCAGGATTTATATACACATCTTGAAAAATCTAATCAATATACCTGCTATTAAAATATCTTATCTTATAGGTTTTACCTCCTGCTAGCGAGATAATTAAAGTCACATTTGATAGCTAAAATCTTAATTTTTTTAAGTCTGTTTTAAAATTTAATACTATGAATTCATCAAATCAAAGAACTCGCTATTAGATTTAGTACTTTTAAGCTTACTAAGTAAAAACTCAATAGCTTCTATAGCACTCATTGAATGAATAATTTTTCTAATCATCCACATTTTTACTAATATAGGCTTATCAACTAATAAATCTTCTCTTCTAGTCCCAGATTTATTAATATCAATTGCAGGAAAAACTCTTTTATCAGCTATCTTTCTATCTAATACAATTTCTGAATTACCTGTTCCCTTAAATTCTTCGAAAATTACTTCATCCATTCTAGATCCTGTATCAACTAATGCAGTACCAATAATAGTTAAAGAACCACCGTTTTCAATGTTACGAGCTGCTCCAAAAAAGCTTTTAGGTTTTTGTAAAGCATTTGCGTCGACTCCGCCAGTAAGTACTTTACCTGAAGATGGAACAACAGTATTATATGCTCTAGCTAGTCTAGTGATAGAATCTAGTAATATTACTACATCTCTTTTTTGCTCAACTAATCTTTTTGCTTTCTCAATGACAATTTCAGCTAATTGCGTGTGTCGTACTGCTGGTTCGTCAAAGGTAGAACTTACAACTTCTCCTTTAACTGATCTAATCATGTCAGTAACCTCTTCAGGCCTTTCACCTATTAGCAATACTATAAGATAAATTTCAGGATGATTAGTAGAAATAGAATGTGCGATACTTTGTAATAAGATTGTTTTACCTGTACGAGGAGGAGCAACTATAAGAGCTCTTTGACCTTTGCCCATAGGAGCAACTAGCTCAATAACTCTGGTACTAAGATTTTTATGATCCAAATTCGATTCAAGAGAAATTTTTTCCTCTGGATATAAAGCTACTAAATCATCAAAATGTACTCGCTGAATAGATTTTTTAATATCTTCGCCATTTACTTTTAGTACTTTTAATAAAGAAAAATAGCGTTCTCCAGGCTTAGGAGCTCGAATTTGCCCTTCAACAACATCTCCAGTACGCAATTCACAACGTTTAATTTGACTTAAAGACACATAAATATCTCCTTGTCCTGATAAATAATTGTTCTTTGGCGACCTCAAAAATCCAAATCCACCATTTAAGATTTCAATTACTCCTTCTTCAACAACTGTACCATTATGTCCTACTACTGTTTTTAAAATAGCTGATATTAGCTCATCTTTAGATAGTAAATTTGCATCATCGATTCCCAAACTTTCAGCATAGCATTGTAGTGCTTTAGGAGACTTTCCCTTTAATTCACTTAAGTGAATTGTTATTTCAACTGGGAAGGTTGCAGTTTCACTACTAGGTAGTTTTCTATTAATGATAGCTACAGCTGTAGATGGTTTTTTGGTTGTAAGTTCTTTTTCGGTCATAATTTTTAAGGATTAATTAAACTGCTGGATATAATGTATTAGCTTTCCAGCGTGGAATAGAAATTAGCTACTTTTAGGATATATAATAAAACATTTAAAATGAAAAAAATAATCCCTTTGTAACTTTATTTAAGCCAATAACCCCGCTGCAATTCTTGGTGAAAAATTTCTTAAATAAGGTAAATCATAATCATTTTCAGAAACAGGTTTATAAGACCTATACATCACCAAGCAAGAAGCTTTAATACAGTGAATAGCAAAATTTGCTGAATTTGTCAAATAAATTAATACTTTAATATTTAAACAAAATTAATTTTATATTGTATCAGAAATAAATAATACCATTTAAAAAGCTATTATAGACTAATTAAAATAAGTATTTAATTATACTTATTTAAAAAACTACTTTAGTACAGTATGATATGAAATAGTAAATTCACTTTTTAAGTGTTTAAAAATGCTACAACTAATATCATTTTCTACCATGTAAATTGATGACATATCTACTATACTACAAAAAAACTCAAGTTGATAAATATAACTGTTGGAATCAATATTAGTTAAAAAAACCCTTGGCATATGTGTATTAATTATAAGTGAAGATTCTTTCATAATCTTTTCAAGAGCCTTAATTATATCTTCGCAATAGTTTGGATTATCTTTATCACTTTCTAGCTTAGTAATTTTAACCTCAGCTCTACATTTTATTATTTGAGTAGCTGAAGTCCAGTTAACTAAATTCTCTTGTATAATTTTACTATTAGGAATTAAAACTTTTACATTGTTTTCATTAATAATAGTAATACATCTTCCTCCAATTGAGCTAACTACTCCACTTACTCCAGCAATGCTGATTATATCACCAATTTTAAATGGCCGTTCAACCATAACAATCACACTACTCATAAAATTATTAAAAAAATTTTTTGCTCCAAGACCAATACCAATACCAATTCCCCCACTAATAACAGCAAAGGCGCTGAGTGGAATATTAGATATTTGCAAGATTGTTATTAAATAAATTGCAGAAATTAACCACTCAAATATTCTTCCTAAAACCTTTGCCGTATGAAGTTCAGTGGTAATATGATCAACTATAGCTGTTTTAACAAATTTTTTAAGTCTTTTATAGTTCCTTATACCAATTAATAACAATATTATAGCCAAAAATATATTGCCTACATAAATATCCGCATCTTGGCTAATGTGAACTAATGGAAAGCTCCATATTTTTGCTAAAGTATTTAAAATATCTTTTAATTCATTGATCATAAATTATAACATGTTTGTTAATTATAAAATTTACTACCACAAAATTATAACATAAGACTATAATTAATGGCATATTAGTTATAAAATACTTGTGTTATTTAGTTTTATACCATTGCATAGACTAATATTTTATGCTAACGTAGAAAAAATTAAATTTATTACTGTTTAAATTTATGAAACGTACTTATCAACCTAGTAAATTAGTTAGAAAAAGAAGACATGGGTTTTTAGAGCGTATGTCTAGTGTATGTGGTAGAAGAGTTCTAATGAGACGCCGTATGAAAGGCAGAAGTATCTTATCAGCCTAAATGGAGATTTGTAGAAGGCTAATTATTGATTCACTTAAAAGTCAGTTAGCTTTTAAAGTTATCAATAAATATGGACAAAGGATAGTTAGTAAAAACCTAATTTTGATATCTCATTCACTACAAGATAATTTTAAAGCTCTAGAAGTTTATGAGAAGAGAAAGATAACACAAAAGCTGTTACAGCTTTTACCAATGAAAATTTATTTAGGGCTTAAAGTTAGTAAAAAGTGTGGCCGCACTGCTGTTATAAGAAATGTAATTAAGCGTAGAGTAAAAGCTTGCATGAGACAAGTGATTAGTGAGAATTTTGGGGATAAAAATAATGCTCATGATATTTCTTGTACATTATCAACTCAAGGTTATATCAAGCATAATGATTGCTATATTACTAAAAGGTCTAATAGCTCGTTATTATCTAGAGCATATCTAATTATTCCACACAGGCATATTATTAAAGCTAGTTATTTGGAACTTAGTAATGAGCTTAAAAAATTGTTAAAACATTTAAGCAAAATAACTTGATTCAAAATTTATTCTATCTATAAATAAATTTTGAAGTACTACATATAACAATATTTTACTAGCCTTGTAGTATATCATTAAATTTCAAAAACTACTTAATTTAAGTAAAAATTAAATCTATGCGATCTTGGATTACTGCTATAATATAAATTAATATAATCCGTAAATTAGATGAAAAAACTATTTAAAGCTTTATGGATATCTGGAATTATTATTACCATATTATTGGTTTTAATAGTAAAGACTACAATATTTGATCATAGCATCAAGTATATAGTAGTTTATGCTGCTCGTATTTACGGATATAAAATTAGTATCAGTTCTCTAAGTAAAGATATTAGTATTAAGAATAGCACTATTGAATTGCATAATATTAACTATGATATTTATAAAAATTACAGTATCAATATTAATTCTATAAGAATAAATATTAACTTTATAGACTTTTTAATTCCAAATAGGTTAATAACAATTCATGCTGTATTAGATAAAGTAAAACTATATTCTACCTTCAATGATACCCCACTAATCAATGTTTCATTTGATGCTGATTATGCTCATTCTACTCAAAGCCACGATAGAAAATATATAGGCACTATAAATATTCGAAATATAGAAAGTGGCATATTAAATCTAACGGACTCTCGTTTTAGCAACTTGGTGAAAACAAACATCTGTAATTTCGAGGTCGATTCAAATAATTCATTAATAACAAATTCTTGTAAATTTTATGGAAGAAGCAAGTCATTAATTTTGGATATTAATGTTGCAACTAAATTTTTAAATGGAGTTCTAACTCAATGTAATGGTACTGTAGAAAGTCAATCACTACCATTAATAATAAGTAAAAAATTTAGTTTTTTATTTCCTAACAACAACATATGGAAAAAAGTTACCAATTTAATCGAACACGGGCAAATTACAAATGCTAGAATAAGTTTTGACTTAGGAAACGAATTTTTCAATAATGGTATAATTGAAGACCATAATTTATATGGTCAAATGACAATAAGTAATACCTCAATTAAATATGATGTTATTCCTAGAATTACAGATATTAAATCAAATGTTCAAATTTTAGGCAGTAAATTATACTTTACAAACTTAACAGCCAGGTTATTAGAAACTAGCATTACTGAAACTCAAATTCACTTAGATTGGAAAAAATTTCTAAATACAAAAATCTACATTACTGGAAAAGCAAATGGCTGTGTTCATGATTTAATTACTGGCTTTATCCCTACAGAATTTATTGACAAAATGCGATCTGCAGAGATTAATTTAGCAGACGCCTATGGAACAGCAGCAACAAAGTTTAATATTGTAATACCTATAGCAGCAGAATTTAAAAATAAATACAGTGTAAAAACTCAAGTTAGCAATTTTCATCTTAAATTAAAAGAAAAATTTAAGTTATTCTATGAATTAATGGAAGTAGGCTATGATGGTCACACAGTAATGATTGTTGCTAATGGCAAAATTAACAATATGAATTGTAATCTTAATTATAAAGCACTAGTCGATACAGAAAATAAATTCTGCGATGCTTTAAACCTTGCACTCTTAGTAAATAATCAAAGTAATTTCAATGCTGATTTTTTACAAATTATAGGTGGTAGCGCAATTGTTAACTTAAAAATTCAGTCAAAGTCAAATTATTCTACAATCTCAATTGATGATGATTTAACTAATTTAGGCTTTACAATATATGATAATTTAGTTACTAAAAATGCTGGTCAAAAGGCTAGATTGCATATTTTAACTAAATTTTCTAATTCAGATTCATACCAATTATCTGTTCAATTACATGGTAGTAATAATTTAAATATTCAGGGTATTATAAACTATGATAATAAAACTGCTAAATTTAATTTTCCAGTTTTTCAATATGCAAACAATGATCTTATAGTGAAAGTTAACTTAATCGATGACCAAATTATAACAAAAATCAAGGGAAATATTTTAGATTTATCTGATATTAACTTAAAAGATTTAATTGGTCATAGACCTTTTCAGTCATTCAACAACAGCAATACTATAGTTGATGTAAATAAAGTAGCACTTAAGGATAACATAATACTAACAGATTTCTATTTAACGTTGAATCAAAACAATAACTTGACTGGGCAGTTGCTAGCAAAGATAGGAGGACAGAATTTAATTGCAGAGTTAACAACAGCAGATAATTATACAAAACTAGAGCTTACTACTCCAAACGCTAGCAATTTAATTCAAGAATTAAAAATTAGCAAAGATATAATTAAGGGAGAACTAATTTTACAACTTAATATACCTCATAATCTACAAGAGAAAATTACTGGTAATTTAATAATGAAGAACTTTACTACAAAAAGAACATCATTTTTAACAAGGCTAGTTTCTCTCTTTTCTATTCACGGATTAATTAACTTTGTAACCTTACAAGATACTGTATATTTCTCTAATATGTATACTAAATTTGATTATGATAAAGGAGTAATTCAAATCCATGAAGGAAAAGCTACAGGTAGTTCGTTAAGCTTTACTCTTTACGGTATTATTGATACTAATGAGCGTTACTATAATATTGTAGGAAAATGTTATCCTGTTCTATATGGAATCAATCCTATATTAAAAAATATAGTATCTGCTCGATATAACCAAAACAGCAGGTTTTAATTTTCATATTTAATAGCATTGATTGTAAAAGATTATTTCTGTTTCTCAGCTGGGAGTTAGTGTCTCTGCATAAAATTTAGCTTTGCTTATTGCAATACATGTTTAGAATAATTTTTTATAACCAACATAGAAAAATACTTAAGTTAAGTAAAATATTAAAATTTGGTCGCAATTATAAAAAAAACTTATAACAGAACAACTTTAGTACCTGGATTCCTATGATTTTCTATATCATACATTGCCTGTAGTATATTATCAAACTTATAAATTTTATCTGCTTTCTTAGGTAAGACTCCTTTTTCTATCAGAGCAAATACTTCAAGCGCACTAAGCAAAAGTTCTATTCCATCCTGCTTATAATATTGTAACTGTGGCATTGTAAAGAATAGAGATTTTTGAGTTAGTAATTGTGGATTGATAACATTGACATTACCTGTAATTTGACCAAAGAGAACCATTAGCCCAAATGGCATTAAACAGCTAACAGATTCTAAAATAGTTTGTGCACCTAAGCAATCATAAACTACATTTACTCCTTTATTATTGGTAATTTCTTTTACCTGCTTTACCCAATCTGATTTGTTGTAATTTAATATATAATCACATTTCAGATTTTTAAGAATTGACTTCTTTTCTTGATCATCACTGCCTATAGTAGCTATTGTTATAGCTTTATATTCTTTTGCAAGTCTAAGCATTGTTTGGCCAACCGCACTGCTAGCAGCATGAATTAATATAGTCATGTTCGGTTGTACATAAAAGGTTCTTCTCATCAAATAATGCGCAGTCATTCCCTTAACTAAATTTGTTGCTGCAGCCTCATCAGATATTGAATCTTGAATCTTAAAAACATAGTTAGAATTTATGGTTCTATATTGGCTATATGCCCCATCTGTAACAGTGCAATAACCAACACGTTGTCCTACTTGAAAATCTTTAACAAATTTTCCTATTTTTTGCACTATACCAACAGCTTCTATTCCAGGTGTAATTTGCACTATATTACTAAATTTATTATCTATAACAATATTATTATTTACTATATTAGCCTTGTTCTCATTTTTAAAAGAACTACATAGAAAAGATTTAATTACTTGCCTAACATTGGTATATACTTTATGTCCACTATCTGTTTGGTTAGGTATAGAAGATATAGGAGTCAAAGTTTTTTTATAGTGTTCATAATCTTGAAAATTAATTCCTATAGCAGTATGCTTAATTAATATTTCATTGTCTTCTGGAACTGGAATATTTGCTTCTACTAAATCAAAACTTGGTTTACTGTTACCATAGGTAATACGGTATAATTTCTGTTTATTCATAATAATTTATTTATTAATTTGCTCCTTAATAGTAAATACTTTTATAGTAAATAAAATTGTTGTTATTAGCGCTTATTATTTAATATACAAACATTTTATGTATTCATCTAGGAATATCAAATATATGTTGTTAGCTTATTGAATAATATATATATTGTTAGCATTATGTGCCAATTTATTGTAATTTTATGATTCATGTATTAGCTTCTTATGGTATTAGTTTAACAATATTAGCTGCCTTATTTATAATTTCATTTTGCCAATATTTGGAAACTACTAAATGTACTGTAAAATAAATTCTAGATTTAAAATTATTTGTTTTCTTATCTTGAGTATTAGTTGTGGAGTATTGTTAATTTTATATGCCTTTTCTCAGAACATAATATTTTTTTATACTCCTACAGTAATACTGTCACAAAGTAAAGATGGGATAGTTGCTAGAGTTGGAGGTAAAGTCAAATATGGATCAGTTAGCAAGATTTCATTCAATGAGAATAAGTTTATAATTACTGATGGTACAAGCGAATTGCAAGTTTACTTTAAGGGAATATTACCTCCTTTATTCAAGGAAGGGCAAGAAGTAGTAGCCAAAGGATATATGAGTCAAAAATTATTTATAGCTGATAATTTGTTAGCAAAACACGATGAAAGATATATGCCACCTGAAAGCAGTAAAAGTTAATTCATTAATATTTACTACTTTTAAGCTTACAATCTTTAATATTAAGATATATTTAAAACTAATTGTCTTATGATAACTAACAATATGATAAACCCAATAAAGCTAATTATATATAACCTTTACATGGCATTTTGGAGTCTAGATTTTTCTAATAATGTTAGAAAAAGATATACTGGTTATGGATTTCGTTATACTATATCAATAGTATGCCTAGGGGCAATATTTTGGCTACTTGTTAAGTTAAGTATGTTTAAAGATATTAATGATTACTTAACTAAAAATAAATTAGAATCACAAGCAGGAGTAATAATTGACAGTATACTAAATAAGTGGCCGGAGATATACTATGAAAATCAGCAGATTTCATTATTTGAACCAACTCCATATTTGATCGTAGATGATAATCAAACTATATTAATTGCTATTGATCCTGAATCAAAAATGACTAGTGCAGAACTATCTAATGCTATCATTGTTATGGCCAGGAATAATATTCAGATAGTAGATCAAGCAACTGGTCATTCTACTAAAATATTTTATAACTCAATCTTAGGTAATAAAAAGTTACTAATAGATAGTTTTTTTATTAAAAACTTATTAACAGAAACTTTACAAAAAAAATATAATATAATCTTAGTATGTATTCTAATGTTATGTCCATTAGTTGCGCTAGGTTTTTTAGTATTTATAGCATTAAAAAAAATTATAATAATTGTAACTATTGGTACTCTGATTAACTTTTTTCTACAACGATGTTCTTTTCAAGATATTTGTAGGCTTGGAGCTTTTTCCTCAGCTCCAGCAATATTAATAGCTATTATTACTATTGCTATTAACTCAAAATACTTATGGATTAGTGGTTATATACAAATCTGGTGTAATTTTATTGCAATGGCCAGTCTAATACAGCAAGAAAAAATATGATTATTGATAATATAATTAAGTTTCTTGAAGCTGTTGATAGCAAAAAGCAGATCTTAGGTATAGATTTTGGTGAAAAAAAAATAGGAGTTGCTATATCTAATGTTGAGCATACTGTTGCAATGCCATTAGAAACTATATTTGTTACTCAACAGCAGAATAATTTTGATAAAATACAAGAACTTGCTAATACCAATAATATTGGAGCTATAGTTATTGGGCTACCATTTAAGCTAAATGGTATTGCAACACCTCAAACTCATAAAGTAGAGATCTTTGCTAATAAGTTAGCTGATAAATTATTACTACCAATATTTTTATACGATGAAAGACTAACATCTAAAGCTGCAAATAATTTGCTTAAAATACAAAATATTAAACGCAAAATTCGTAATGCCTTAGATGATAGAGTTGCTGCAAGTATAATTCTTGAAGGAGTTTTAAAACGAATGCAAAATTCTAAAAATCAATTTAATTTTAAAAAATCATAAATTATGAAATCTGAGAATAAAAAATCGGTATTAGATAATTATTGGAATAAAACTGAGTTTAATGAATATATCATAGAAACCATTAGACAAAAACATGGAGTAAGTGATTTTTTAGCAAGATTATTATATGCTCAAAACATTGATCTAGAACAGATAGAACATTTTTTAACTCCTTCTCTTAAAGAATATTTACCTGATCCTTTTCATCTAATTGATATGGATAAAGCTGTTAATAGAGTTATTCAAGCAATTAATCAGCAGGAGCATATATGTATTTTAGGAGATTATGACGTCGATGGAGCTACTTCTGCCGCTTTATTAAAGAACTATTTTTGTGAATTGGAAATAGAACCTACTATATATATACCTGAAAGGCTTACTGAAGGTTATGGTCCATCAGTTTCTGCTATGAAAAAGCTTAAATCTGCTAATGTTAATTTAATTATTACTGTTGATTGTGGTACTAGTGCTTATGAAGCATTAGCTGAAGCTAAAAAACAGTGTATAGACGTTATTGTGATTGATCATCATTTAAGCGTTGAGCAGTTGCCTAATGCTGTAGCAATAGTAAATCCTAATAGGTTAGATGAAACAAGTACATATAACTATCTTGCTGCAGTTGGAGTATCATTTTTATTTTTAATTGCTCTTAGGTCTGTATTGCGTAAGCAACAATATTTTATTAATAAATCTGAACCGAGTCTAATTAAATATTTAGACTTAGTAGCACTTGGAACAGTTTGTGATGTTATGGCACTAGTTGGCTTAAATAGAGCATTTGTATCTAAAGGGCTAGAGGTCATTGCTCAACAGCAAAATATTGGCATAAAGGCTTTAAGTTACTTAAGTGAAGCAAAATTTTCTTCTGATTGTTACTATTTAGGATTTGTTTTAGGGCCTAGAATAAATGCAGGTGGTCGTATTGGAAAATCATACTTAGGCAGTAAATTATTATCTACCAAATGTCAAATAGAAGCGTATAATATTGCTTCTGAATTAGAAAGTTATAATTCAGAACGAAAATTAATAGAAAAAATAATGCTTGAAGAAGCAGTTTCTATAGCCCTTGAACAAACAAGCAACAATATCATTGTTGTTGCTAAAAATAATTGGCATCCTGGAGTTATTGGCATTATTGCTAGTAGATTAAAAGATTTATTTCAAAAACCAACAGTAGTTATAAGTTTGAATAATAACATAGGGCATGCATCATGCAGATCAATTAAAGGTATAGATATTGGTAGTAAAATTGCTGAAGCAAAGTTACAAGGATTATTAATTACTGGAGGGGGACATGCTATGGCAGCTGGATTTACTATTGAACGCCATTTGATTAATGATTTGAAAAATTTTTTAAATCAGAAATTAGCTTTAGCTATACAGAATTTAACTAGTTGTAACACTAAGAATTATGTTATAGATCTTTCACTTGCTAGTTTAAATATTAACACTGTTCATGAAATTCAAAAGCTTGCACCATTTGGTAATGGTAATCCAGAACCGATATTTAAATTAACTAGTATTAAATTAAAGTATGTAAATTCATTGTCTAACAAATATGTTCATTGTACTTTATCTGAGTGGGGAAATATTAATACTGTTAAAACAACTAAAGCAATTGCTTTTAATCCCAGAGCTCAGCTATTTGATGCCTTGTTAAATAGTTATACTGAACCAGTTGATTTAATAGGCAATATTAAGGTTAACTATTGGCATGGTAGAGAAGAAGTACAATTCGTAATAAAAGACTTAATTACTGGTATAAATAATAACACTAGATATAATAGTTAGTGCATACTATCACAAGATTTTAGGCTACATAGTAGCTCTCTCAGGAAAATAGGCTTATGCTAGTATGATTTTAGTACATCTTTGTCGTTATACCATGCTACTTTTAAACATCAAGTTTTGGATTAGAAATTCAGAATTAATAGAATGCTTAGTATGCTTAAAGCAATAAGTAAATAAGGAAGATAGTATATAACGAAAGCATTCTATATTGAACTGTATTTTATATGTTTAAAAGGAACATATGGATATTTTAAAAACCAATGTAACTAACTAAAAAGACGTTAGAGAAACAGTTATTTAATGCTTTATTAGAAATAAACATTTTATTATTTTTTGTTCATATATTCTTTGATTTTTAATAAATATTAAAGATTAAAAATAAAAACCTTATTAAAAAATTTGACCACTAACTCTGAAACGTTATATGTAATACTGCATGTTAGTATTTTTATGCATCATATAATGTACGCTATTTTGCACTTGTAGTCTTTTTTGACTTCGAAAGATTTATTGCATCAAAAATCGATAAAGCCTGAGTAACTATTGAACCACTATCATTAAGATTTGATGGTATAATTACTGTATTAGTTTCTTTAGCTATTTTAGATAAAGCATCAATATACTGTTCTGCAATACGTAGTGATACTGCTTCACTTCCTCCATTATTATTTATCGCTCTTGCAAGCTGTTCTATTCCTTCTGATGTAGCTTTTGCTACTAATAATATGGCTTCAGCTTCACCTGCAGCTCTGTTAGCTTGATCGATTTTAGCAGCTTCAGAACTAAGCACTACCTCAGCTTTTCCCGCTTCTGCTAGGTTAATTTGTGACTGGCGCTTTCCTTCTGATTCAAGTACTTGTGCACGTTTTTGTCTTTCTGCTGCTACCTGAAGCTCCATTGCTTTTACAACAGACTGTGGAGGATTAATATCTTTAATCTCATACCTCATACACTGAATTCCCCAGTTTGCAGCTGCATGATTGATAGCTGTTACAATAGCTATATTTAAATTTTCACGTTCTTCAAAAGTTTTGTCTAGTGTAATCTTTCCTATTTCAGAACGCATAGTAGTTTGAGCTAATTGAATAATAGCATAATATGGATCACTAACTCCATAAGAAGCTGCTATCGGATCTTCGATTTTAACATATAGCACTCCATCAATAGATAAGGTAACGTTATCATTAGAAATAGCTGTTTGAGCATTAATATCAATTACTCGCTCCTTTAAAGTGTGCTTATATGCCACTCTATCTATTACTGGTATGATAAAGTTTAATCCGGCAGGTAAGACTCGATACATCTTACCTAATCTTTCTACTACCCAAGCTTGCTGTTGAGGTACAATTTTAAATGTATTAAAAAATATAATAATTAATATGATTAATACCACTAATATAAACATATCCATACTGATACCCTGCCTATGAATGCTATAAAACCTACTATGAAACCATAATACTAATGTAGATGCAATTAAGTAAGATGGTTTTGCTAGAATTTAATTTAAATTTGCTATATATACTTTAATAAATTATGCTGCATTGTCAAGAATATATAATTCATTGTAACATAAGTTGCATATTAATAACATGCATCATTATGCTAACTAGTGAAAATCAACTTAGTTACAAGAACAATTTAATTTATACTAGTAAAATAATTTTTACAGATTAAGGATTATATTTTAAAGTAAAATAATTTAAGTATGGATGGCTTTGAATTAAATAAAGTAGCTGCATCTATTTTATTAACAGGAGTAATAATAATGTCAGTAACTATATTAACTGACGCTTTGTATGAGCCACTTCTAACTTCAGCTAAGCGTGGTTATTCTGTTACTATTACAAATACTCAACAAGATAATTCTAGCAAATCAGTTAAGGATTCTATATTTGATTTTAACGAACAAACAATCGCTCAATTAATAAAAAATGCCAGCTCAGATTCTGGAAGTAAGCTTTTTAAGCAAAAATGCTCTTCCTGCCATACTAGCAATAAAGATGGAGCTAACAGAGTTGGTCCTAATTTATATAATGTTGTAAACAGAATTAAAGCTAGTCATCCAAATTATAATTATTCTGCTGCAATGATTGCTCAAAATGGAAGCTGGGATGAAAGATCACTATTTTTGTATTTACATAAACCAATTAAATACATACCAGGCACTAGAATGTCATTTATTGGGTTTTCTGATGCTAAAAATATAGCAGATGTAATTAAATTCTTAAAAGAAAATGCTAATAAATGAGGAGTTGTATTTATATATTCTAATATCTAAGTTTTTTGCATTATTAAACTTTATAATTTTAAATATTTCAACTTTAGTATTCTATAATTAAAAGAAAAAATTTGTTAAATTTTTGCTACTTAGACAGTATTATGGTTTTTAAACACTTCTCAATTGATTTTTATAGCTTGATCTGGCAATAATATTGGTATCCCATTTTTAATGGGATAAGCTAAGCTAGCCTCGCTACTTATTAAAATATTATTTTTTTCATCATAAAATAACCGAGTTTTAGTAACTGGGCATACTAAAATTTTGAGAAGCTTAGGCGAAATTTTCATAACTAGCCTTTTCTAAGATATTATCTAATAGATCAAAATTTTTTAAAATATAGATACTTAAATATGATAAGATTTCTTATGATTTTTTTAGAAAAATCTAATTGCTTATCTAATTAATCAATAGACAATGCGGCCTGTTGCCAAGTAATTGGCTGACCACTTGGTCCTAACACTACCTCACCAGTATCTTCGTACTCAGCTGCTAAAAAAGAACTCGACGAAGTTATTAATTTTACAGGCTTAATTTTTTGTTTATTATAAAAATACTCCTTTGCTACTTCACGAACAGTTGGATTATTCCTAGATGCCGTTTTAGCTTTTTTAGACATTTTTACTCCTAGTTAATATTATTTCTGCTTAACAATACAAATTGCCTTAATTGATATTTACATTTAAAACTAAAGTACTGCTAAATTTTATGTTTAAAGAAAAATTGGTTGCGGAGATAGGACTTGAACCTATGACCTTCAGGTTATGAGCCTGACGAGCTACCACTGCTCCACTCCGCGCTAAAAAAAACTTAGTATATGCATTCAGCCTAAACTTGCAAAGCTAATGCTACAGTGCAGTGTATAATAATATGATACTAAAAGCAACTATTTTTTAGGAGTAAATAATCCTGGAAACTTACTATTAAATTCATTAACAACTTTATTAGATGTATCAAATATATTTCTGCCTTTTCCGGTCCATGCTGGATGGGTTCTATAATCTACATCCATTAAAAATTCATCACCAGGGTATGTTGACATAGTTTCAAAAGTATCACCATTAATTTTAACTAACAATCTCTTATAAGTAGGATGAATATTCTTTTTCATAAATTTAACTGTTGTTATTTTTAATAATATTCTTTATTGCAAGAGCTGACTTAGATAAAACTTTATCACTAGTAGATAAAAGATAACAATCCAACCCTCCTACCTTATCCAGAGTCCTCATTGCTCTAGCGGCAACTTTAAATTTAAATGTTTTTTTTAAAATATCGCTAAATAAAGATACATTCTGTAAATTAGGTAAAAATTTACGCTTAGTTTTTCTTTGAGAATGAGATACATTATTACCTGATTGCACAGCTATACCTGTTAATTCACATACTCTTGACATGCTGACCTTGAATATTTAACCATTTATATACCTGAATTCATTAAATACTAGCACTTACTAGCATTGTGTCAAGCTATAATTTTGTGATTGATAAAATTATCTAGAAAATTACTATAAAATAACTTTTTTATGTACATTAAAAATAAAATTTTGCTTTATAGAAGTTAATTTTGATATATAAAACCTAGATAAGTTAAATAAATATGTATTTATAAATCAAAATTATGAATTCTAACTTAAGTAATTATTTTAAAGGAGTTAGCTGGTTTTTATTAGCATTATTAAGCAGTGTATTAAATGATATAATATCAAAAAAAATAGGATTAGAATTTAGCTTTACTCAAATATCATTTCTCAGATCTTTAGGAAGTACTCTAACACTGATACCATTTATATTATTTAGTGGCATAAAAACCCTTAAAACTAAAAAATTAAAAATACATTTTTTAAGAGGGATATTATTATTTTTTGCTCTATCAACATGGGTATATGGGCTAACAATTACCTCTGTAGCTTCTATGACAATTATATCTTTTTCTATTCCTGCAATTACACTAATTTTAGCTAACTTAGTACTCAATGAAGATGTTAAATGGTATAGATGGGTTGCAACTATATTAGGATTTATAGGCGTAATAATTGCTATGTATCCAACTAAAACAGTATTTGATATTAGAATGATAGTTTTGTTATTATCAGCTTTTATTTTCTCTACACTTGATATTATTAATAAAAAATTTGTTAATAGTGAATCAATGATTTCAATGTTATTCTATTCCTCTTTCTTTTCAACTATTGTAGCATTACCATTTACATATCACTCATGGAGATCTCTGAATTATATTGATCTATCGTTAATTTTTGTTTTAGGCAGCAGCGCTAATTTAATTCTCTATTTTCTTCTTAAATCTTTTAGTTTAGTTGATAGCAGCGCTGTTGCTCCTTATCGTTACATAGAATTAGTACTTGCTGCCATAGCTGGATTCTTATTCTTTAACGAAACAGTAAGCCATTATATTTGGCTTGGAGGAGTCGTTTTAATATTTTCAACCACTTTTATATTTTATACTGAAAAAAACAATATCAAGATATGCTCAAAATTCTAATTTTGAAATGCTAAGTAAAAATTACAAGATTATTTTAAGTAGCTGTATTGCTACTATTTTTGAATGGTATGACTACACATTATCCATTCATTTTGCTGTTACAATTGCTAATAATTTTTTTCCAAAAGCTAATCAGTCAGCTACTTTATTAGAAGCATTGCTGGTTTTTGCAGTTGGATATTTAGTTAGGCCAATTGGAGGCATATTTTTTGGTATTATAGGAGATAAATTTGGTAGAAAGGAAGCAGTAGCAATGTCAGTTATATGCATTTCTTTACCAACAACAATAATTGGCATTTTGCCTACATATCAATCAATAGGTGTTAGTGCTACTATTATTATTACTATAACTAGATTATTACAAGGATTATCTGTCGGAGGTAATTTAACAGGTTCAGTATCATTTTTAATTGAAAACAGTAATAAAAAAAATCATGGACTGCTTGGTAGCTTGTTGATGTTTAGTTTATGCATTGGTATATTTCTAGGATTATTAACATCATACTTAATGAAAGCAAACCTTACTTCAGAACAGTTTAATAATTGGGGATGGCGCATTCCATTTTTACTTGGCTCTCCAATAATTTTGCTAGGTATATATATTAAATATGCTATTCAGGATACTCCAATATTTAAGCAAATGCAAACCACTAATAAAATTGAAAAATCTCCTTTTAGAAAAACTTTAAGATCACATTGGCGAGATATATTAATCTCCATTATGATTAACTCTACTGGTTCAGTGATATTTTACTTTGAAGCAGCTTATTTGATACACTACTTAGAATTTAGTAAAGGATTTGACAAAACAGAAATTGATTACCTAAACAAATTTTGTTGTATAATCATGGCTGTAGTTACACTTCTTAGTGGATGGCTATATGATAGAATAGGAGCAAAAAAATTATACACAACAATTATTATATCAGTAATATTATCCATTGGATTTATAACTCAATTACTTGAACAAGGAAATTTTAATGTAGCTATTTTTGCTCAAATCGCAGTAGCAATTTTGGCTGCATTATATATAGGAGCAGAGCCAGCTATGCAAAGTGCACTATATTGCAGTAATATTAGAAATACAGCATTATCTTTATCATATAATATTTCAGTAAGTATTTTTGGTGGAACAGCTCCAATTATTTTTGAATATTTAGTACAAACTACAGGGTCCCTTCATTCTGTAGCTTATTACATTGCTAGCTGCTCAGTTATAAGTTTAATAGGAATATATTTATATAAAAAAAAGGCTAATTATTTAGATTAAAAATTAAATCATTATGCTCTTAAATATTTAGAATTAAAGATTGATGGAACATAATATATATGATAAAGTACTTTTTTATTGCTAGATTTCTTTATTAATAAATGGTTAAATTACATATATTATAATATGCTCAACCCTAAAAAGCAGCTGATTTTATATTTATTTTGCTATCTAGCAATTTGCAATATTCAAGCAATTCCTATTGAAATAAATAATAATACTAATCTTAACTCACGTATTAATGTGAATGATAAGATTAATGCCTGCCAAGCTACAAAAATAGTTACTAATAATTATGAACCGGGTATTTTCAATAGTACCAATAATTTATTGCGGCACGTTGGACAAAATTATAAATTAAAAGATAAAATAGTTATTATAAGAGGCACAGTTGTTGACAAAAATTGTGTTCCAGTTTTAGATGCAAAAGTATATTTGTGGCAAGTAGATGCTAATGGTAAATATCCTTATATTCCACTAAAAAGCGCTATCGATCAATCTTTAATAAGTAACAATTTAGAAAGCACTTTCACTGGCTCAGGTATGACTACAACAAATAACAATGGTAATTTCTATTTTATGACTATTTATCCTGCCGCAGTTCATAATATTCCTCCTCATTTTAATTTTAGAGTTAAGCATATGGAGCTTGGTAGTTTACAAACAATACAAATTATAAAAAATGATGAAATACTTAAACTGCCATGCAGTAACTGTATACATAACACTGAAATTATTATCGAATATGTAACACTGGTTATGCCTTCTGCAAGCAAGATAAGAAGGCATAATATACATGCTATTACTAAATCATCGTAGATGAAAAAATAGCCTAAAATAACACAGTATAAAAACCTAATTGTTATCACTACATTAATTTCTCTTGAGAGAAAAAGCTAATTTTTTTGATTTGCGGTGCTCATAAATAAAAAATTATGCAGTACCTTTCTGCTCCATCTTAGTTTGCAGTATATCAGCACTAACAACAAAATAATTCGCGCTTTTTCCAGGATACTTTATACTAATAAAGCCTACTAGAATGCTAGAATAATTTATTTATAGATTCTAACAATAGTATTATAATATCATCAGCCTCTCCTTGCAAAAACTTTAAATATTTTTGTATGAGCTATTTATAGTTATATAAATCTGATCTTAATGTATCTTTATACTGCTATTTTATTGCGCCAAAAACCATAATATTTTACTTGAATGGTATTATTATCATCACATAGTAAAGTTACTGAGTTGACTCTACACCCGTCAGTAATAAAACATAGTTATAGTATGTATATTCCTTTTTTTATAAGATTCTCTCTCTTTGCGAATTTTTTTAATCTTCCATAGAGATTCTCATTTGTAAATTGCTTTGTTAAGTTATTGTTTATTCACAATTTACATCTCTATGCCTAATACTTCCTAGTCTAAAACTGAAATTCTATGGATATTGATACATAAAAAATAAAAAAAATCATTAAATACATGATAATGACTTAATCTAAACATTACTATTGTTGTAATAATTTCCAATATGCTGTTATTATATCAAGTTAAACTAATACAATAACTTATAATTTTGTAATTGTTTTGCCTTTCTGATTATTGCTATAATTTTTAGATTTAGATATTAAATCTGTTCTTGGAAAATTTGATTGGTAATCTATACCAGATTTTAACAGAATTTGTTTAAATCTTGAACTATTTGCAATATCTTTTTTTAGCTGCTGTATTGTGTATAAACTTTCAGGAGTAATTTTGCTAATAAAATATTTTGCTTTATTAGGCAAAGATATTATTTTACAAAACTTTGCTAGTTTATAACGCATTTTATCATCTATCGGTATAGATCCTACTTTTAGCTTTATAAACGCGGTAGTACTTTCAATGTGTTTTTTATAGTCTAAACATTGTTGTATATTCTTAATTTCTTGTTCAGTTAAATATTGTTTTTGTTCCAAATTAGTCAACACTGAATCATAAAATTTCTTTATTTCTTTTGAAGTTAATTTCTTCATGGGAGCATCTTGTAGTCTTTGAATTAAAGGATCTAATTCTTCTTCAAGATCTTTTAGAAATTTTCTGCTTTAATAACATTTTCTACCGCATGATACTTATTTAAGTTAGCCCATTCTAAAGCATTTTTTCCTTCAATTTCAATATTATGAAAGAACGCATATACCACTGGATCTTTAATCTCAGAAATCGCAAAATCTTTTAACCATCCTCCATGTTTAAATTCAGGTGATACACTACTAAACTTACTTATTATATCAGTTGTTTGTGCTATTCCTTTCATATTTTTAAGATTTTCTTTTACATTGTCTTTATAAAATTTTATAAAGTCTTGATAACCATTAATTGTAGTATCTATAAATGTTTTATCATCAAACCTAACCTTAGCAATTAATCCTTTTGGATTAAATCCAGCTTTTTTTAGCTCAAAAGCTTTTTGTTCTATTATAGAATCTATTTGGTTTTCATTAAGCTGAGCAAGCATTTGGTTTAATGCAGAATTATATTTTTCAATACTAAAAGATAAGTTACCTGCTTGTATTGCTGAATTATAGCCTATTAGACTGTGTTTAAAAATGTTATATGTAGACTTAACAACACTTTCAAAATCTTTATGAAATTGCATCATAGATCTGCCATGGTCTATTTTAACTACAGTTTTGCCATCTTGTACCATTACATTACCAGCATGATAATCTGCTTCTCCTAAAATATGACAAGAGGCAATCATTTTTTCAAATCCTTCTAATATTTGTAGATTTTTCGCCTCTGCATTAATACGGGCAGAACTTCTTGAGCCAGAAAATTCTGAAAGTAGTACTACATTATCAAAAAATTTAGATCTAATATAAAGTAAATCTGAGTTAACTGTATCTGGCATTACTAATGCTTCTTTAGGAGCGCGATTGTATAATAATAACTGGTATATAGAAGAAGCTAGTAATTCTTGTATTGCATCTCTTCTATCGTTCTGAGCTTTTTTTCTTTCTGCTAAATCTGTTATGGCTGAAATGCTATCTTCGCTTTTATAAAATTTCTTAAGAAGAAAAGTATTACTACTTAATTTTTCATTAGCAACATATCCTGCAGATACTCCAAGTTGCTTAGCTCCTATTTGAGAGAATTCACTCTGTTTAGAAACGTTTTTATCACGCAGTAGTTCTTCAATAATACTACTGTTAAATTTTCTTGCTTGTTGATTACTTAATTCTTTTGTACGTTCGATTTTAGATTTTGCAGTTATTCTATCTAAAAGTGGTAACTCAATAATTTCTCTTAACTCTTCATGCTCATCTTCTGCAAATATATCTTTCAGTACTTTCAATACTTTTTTTAAGTCCTGATCATTTAAATCAGAAAAACATTTTTGGTATTCTTCTAGACTCAATGTGGAAGGATTTTCAGAAATACTATTTAAGGTTTTAGCAAGATTTTTACTTAAAAATAGAATATTTTCATTTGTAGCTTTCGATAGACCTACAAGTGCTAAATCTTCAAATAGTTGCTTAGCTAATACGCTTTCTATGATCTGATTATTCATCATTTGAAACTTCCTGAACTAATAAAATAATAATATATATTTAGAAAAAAAATGCAAGTTTAAGTTGAAATACTGCATATGAATACCTCTAGTACATATAGTCACAAGATAGAAATTGAATAATTTTACGTGATTAGCTAAGATCATTGTAATAATAAGCAAATGAGATAAGAAACTGTAAATACAGAGTATAGAAGACATTGTATCCCACAGGCTTTGAATTAGAAATTGGACAGGTAGAAGGCTTAGAGAGGCAAATTATAAAAAAAACAGCTTAATAAAATGGTTTGCAAAGAGCAAAAGAATATTTTATACCAAAGTTTTGGATTAAGATACGATTGTTAAAATCTGTGAATATCTTATTCCAGATATATGCTTTCTGGTATTATTTAGATACATATGAATTATTAATCCATTAATTACTACTTTTAACAAAATCATAGACAAAATATAGTGTTGTTATATCTTTCTTTAACAGGTACTAATTTGTTCAAAAACTTATATATAGTATCTTCTATCACTTCTGCAATACCTAAACCTTGATTTATATACTCTCTAATTTGTATTTTATGTATTATTACACAGTTACTTGATTTTTTAACATGCAAATGAGTATTGCTTTTTTCAAGTTTCATTTATATCATCTATGCCAGTTTTAAATACTATAATCTAAAAAAATGATGAGCATAATGTTTATCTTAAATATAATTGGGAAAAGAACCATTAAAATATTTAATAATATAATTCTATTTCAAAAATTTTTCTTTACAGCTATAAAAGGAATTTTTACACCACCTTACTATTATAATATTACAATACAAGCAATCATTAATATTGGATTCTACTCTTTACCAATAGTAGCAATAACATCTATATTTTCTGGGGCAGTATTAGCACTACAAACATATGAAGGCGTTCGTTCTTCTGCCATACATGCTATACCAATGATAATAGTAACATCAATTACTAGAGAATTAGGGCCTGTAATAGTAGGTCTAATGGTAGTAGGAAGAATAGGAGCTTCCATAGTAGCAGAAATAGGAACTATGAGAGTAACTGAGCAAATAGACGCATTATTTACACTAGCTACTGATCCAATAAAATATTTAGTTACTCCACGGTTAATAGCTACAATGTTATCATTACCACTTCTTTTATTAACTAGTGACGTTATTGGAGTATTTGGTGGATACTTAGTTGCAGTATATAGACTTAACTTTAATAGTTATGAATATATTCAAAGTACAATTTATCACTTAACTTTAACTGATGTAATTTCTGGATTGATTAAAGCGCTTGTATTTGGTGTTATTATCGGAATAACAAGCTGCTTTCATGGATACTATTGTAGCAAAGGTGCAAAAGGCGTGGGAATAGCTACAACTCATGGAGTAGTTCATTCATCTATATTAATACTACTCAGTAATTATATAATGACAGAATTGTTTATTTCTCAATACGTATCATAAACTATATTATAAAATCTACATGAGTATAATAATTAAAAATCTTTCCAAGATATTTGAATCAAAAGTAGTCCTAAATAATATAAACTTGGAATTTAAAACCAAGCAATCTACAGCTATTTTAGGAAGATCTGGTTCTGGGAAGTCAATATTAATTAAAATGATAATTGGCTTGATTCGACCAGATGCTGGAGAAATTATTGTTGACGGTCACGATATAACTAAATTATCTATAAACCAAAAATTTAAACTAATGCCAAGTTGTGGTTTTCTATTTCAAGGTAATGCATTATTTGATTCATTATCAGTAGAAGATAACATTACATTTTATGCTCAAAGATTATATAAATTATCCAAGTCAGAAAAAAGGCAACTTGCGATTGAAAAATTAAAATTAGTTGAATTATCTGAAGATATAGTAAATCTGTATCCCTCACAGCTATCAGGAGGTATGCAAAAACGTGTTTCTTTTGCAAGAACAATTTGCACTAATCCTAAAATAATTTTTTTAGACGAACCTACTACAGGATTAGATCCAGTCATGACTAATATAATTAATAATCTAATTGAAAAAATACAAAAAACATTAAAATCAACTACTATTATTATTACTCATGATATAAACAGTGTTTATAAAATTGCTAATAACACTGTTATACTCTACAAAGGCAAGATAATTTGGCATGGTAAAACACAGGATCTTAAAAATTGTAGCAATGAGTTTGTACAACAATTTATCCATGGTAGTATTTTTAGACCAATTAAATATGATAGCTAACAGCCTAAACTGCAGTTATTGTATATAGCCTTGGAGTTTTATACCTTAGAAAATAAAAAGCTTAGGAGCTCTTTTTTTTGACATAATTTTTAAATTGCTAAATTTATAATTTATATCTTAAATATAAAGTTATTCTTGTTTCTATCTTTTCTCTATTCTAAACTTATGCTATAAAAACTATCTTTACAGCAAGTATATACTATTATCTTTAAAGTTTTAATGTTTAAAAATATGCAGCATATTATAAATTTTCAAAATAATCCTCAATATTTAGAAGATGACTATATCATCTCAAGCTCTAACTTTAACGCATATAATTTAATAAAAAACTGGCCTTCTAGATGGGGAATAGCACCATACTCTAAATCATTACTTGTTTATGGTCCACCTTCTTCTGGTAAAACTTACTTAGCAAATATCTGGCAGAAATGTGCTAATGCAGTTTTTATATCTAGCTCTAATAATAATATTGATCAATTTTATCAAGCTAAACAAAGTTTTATTATAGAAGATATAGATAAAAAACCTTGGTCAGAAAAAAAATTATTACATATTTTTAATATGTTACATGAAAATAATAAATTTTTAATGCTAACATGTTGTACTTATCCTACTAATTTTATATTAGCAGATCTTGCCTCTAGAATAAGTTCTATTTTAACTATAAAACTTTATCAGCCAGACAATGAAATGACGAAAATTATTTTAATGAAATTATTCTCTGAGCGCTCATTAAAAGTATCAACAAAAATAATTAACTATTTAGCCCTTAGACTAACTAGAGAATTTAGTGTAATTCAACAAACAGTAGAACTACTTGATAAGTACTCATTAGAGTATAAACGCAACATCACTATTCATTTACTCAAAAAATTTCTTAAATAGACAAACTTTTTGTATACTTTTTTATTGTTTTAATTCATTAATTAAGCCATTTTTCTTAGCAGGTAAATCTATTACTGGGCTAGCAAAAGCAATATCAAGTACTTGATCAGCTTCTGATAGTGGAATAATATCTAAATCATTTTTAATACTATCAGGTATCTCGTCTAAATCACTTGTATTACCTTCTGGAATAATTACTGTTTTAATTCCTCCTCGCTTTGCTGCCATTAATTTTTCTTTAAGTCCGCCAATAGGTAGTATTCTACCTCTTAAGGTAATTTCTCCAGTCATTGCTACAGAAAGTTTTACAGGTACTCCTATCATTAAAGATACTATTGTAGTAAAGATAGCTATACCTGCAGATGGCCCATCTTTCGGTGTAGCTCCTTCTGGAAAATGCAGGTGAATATCATACTTATGATACCGCTCATACTCTACATTGTATTTTTGAGCTCTAGAGCAAAAATAACTAAATGCAGTTTGACTTGATTCCTTCATGACATCTCCTAATTTTCCTGTAGCTTTAATTTTCCCTTTACCAGGTATCATTACTGCTTCAACCCAAATTAAATCTCCACCTGTTTCAGTATATGCTAGTCCAACAGTAATACCTACTTGATTATTATCTTCAATAAGACCATACTTATACTTTCTAGGTCCAAGATAATCTTTAATATTTTCTTGGCTAATATTTTCTGATTTTATATCCTGAATACTTAAAATTTTCTTAAGAACTTTACGGCATAACCCTCCAATATTTCTCTCTAAAGATCTAACTCCAGCTTCTCGTGTATAGTATCTTATTAGTTCTAGTATTGCTTCATCAGAAAAACTAATTTCTGTATCTGTTAAACCATTAATTTCCATTTGTTTAGGAATAAGATGATGTTTAGCTATTGCCAATTTTTCATCTTCAATATATCCAGAGATCTGAATTATTTCCATGCGATCACGCAAAGGTAATGGAAAATTAAAACTATTTGCTGTAGCAACAAAAATAACCTTTGAAAGATCATATTCAACTTCTAGATAATTATCTTGAAAGCGGCTATTTTGTTCTGGATCTAAGGCCTCTAATAAAGCAAATGCTGGATCACCTCGAGAATCTCTAGAAATCTTATCAATTTCATCTAATAACATAACAAGATTATTACTATTCTCTCTTTTTATTAAGGAAATAATTTTACCTGGCATTGCACCAATATAAGTTTTTCTATGTCCACGAATTTCTGCCTCATCTCGCACTCCACCTAGTGCAAATTTAGCATACTTACGTTTTATAGCATTTGCGATTGATTTTACTAAAGATGTTTTTCCGACTCCAGGAGGGCCCACAAAACATAAGATTGTTCCTATAGATTTTTTTGTTCTCTGTAATACTGCTAAATATTCAGTTATTCTTTCTTTTACTTTTTCTAGTCCATGATGATCCGCATTTAAAACCTGTAAAGCTTTATCAATATTAATGTTAACCTTACCTTCTTTTTCTTTATTCCATGGAAGCCCTAATAAAATATCTAAGTAATTACGTGTTAATGCTGCTTCTGCTGAAATTGGATTCATCATCTTTAATTTTTTCAATTCACTTTCAGCTTTTGCTTTTGCTTCTTTCGATAGGCGTAAGCTATTGATTTTTTTTTGTAATTCAGCAATATCTGATTTTTCATCATCTACTCCTAAAACATTCTTAATGATTTTCATTTTTTCATTAAGAAAGCAATCACGTTGCATTTTTTCTAGATTTTTCTGCGCTTTAGAAGTAATTAATTCATCTGTTTCCAGGATAACAATCTCTTTGGCGACGTTTTCAGTTAGCTTTTCTATCCTCTCCTTAATATTAGTTGTTTCTAACAAAGACTGCTTGCTAGCAATACTACAAATCAAATTTGCAGCTAAAGCATTAACTATATGGCTTTGATTAGTATATGATAAAACATGAACTAATAAATCTGGATTAATTTTTTTACTTAACCTAATATACTTATTAAAAAGAACTATTACATTTGCTAACTTATCCTTTACTTCATCAGAATTATTAATTTCATCGTCTGGAATAACTACATATTTAGCTACTAAAAGCTCTTGTGAATGGCTTACTGTTAGCTTAACCCGATCCAATACTTCTATCAAGATTTTGTAATTATTATTAGGTAATTTAACTAGCTCAATTATTTTGGCTAATACTCCAATTTCATATAAGGAACTTATTGATGGTTTTACATCATCAGGACTTTTTTGAGCAGTAAGTAAGATAGTATTCTGATCCTCAAAATCATTGCCTAACCTCAATAAATTTTTAACCGACTCATCTCTGCCAATAAATATAGGCAATACCAGTCCAGGAAATAATACTGTGTTTCTTATTGGAAATAATGGTAAAACACTATTATCAATATCATCAATTTGCGTCACTAAATATAATTGAATTTTTATTTACTAGTATATCATGATAATCTATATAATCACACATGCAATTAAATTCAATTATCTTATATCTCTTAAACATGAATATTTTGCATAATAAGCATATTTTTAGCTAGAAAAAATTATGTTGAGCATTACTAAAGCTTATAATCGAATTAAGCCATATATCTATCAAACTCCAATTTTATATTCAGATTACCTTAACAAAATTTTGGGGCATGAAATATACTTTAAAGTTGAATCATTACAAAAATCTGGCTCATTTAAGATAAGAGGAGTACTTAATCATTTACTTATATTGCAAGAAAAGCAATTACTCCCAATGAATATTGCTACTTATACTACTGGCAATCATGGAATAGCAGTAGCACTTGTTGCAAAATTACTAAACTTAAATAAAGTTAAAATATATTCCAACTGTATTTCTAAAACAAAATTAAATATGGCAAAGTATTTTGGAGCAACAGTAATTTTAACTAAAAAAAGAATTGAAGCAGAACAACTAGCTAAGTTTGAGAAAAATAATGGATTTTATTACCTGCATCCCTCAGATAGTGATAGTATCATTGCTGGGGCTGGAACTGTGTACTATGAAGCTTTACAGCAATTACCTTTTGTTCCAAATGCAGTATTTGCTTCTTGCGGTGGAGGAGGGTTATTATCAGGAACATATATAGCTAAAATTAGAACTTATCCTTCAGTTCAAATCATAGGATCAGAACCACTACATGCTAATGATGCTTTTACATCATTGTGTCAAAATAGCATTTTCACCTTACCAAAATCTCCAAATACTCTTGCTGATGGTCTTAGTGCCTTAAATATATCAGAACGAACTTTTCAATATATAAAAGAACTAGATGATATGGTACTTGTATCAGAGCAAGCTATCTATTATTGGACAACTTGGATTACTTCTTTACTAAAAGTTACTTGCGAACCTTCAAGTGCAATTAATATGGCTGCAGTATGTAACTGGCTTTTAAGACAGAATACTGCTAAAAAGGTTTTAGTTATTATCTCTGGTGGAAATATTGACCAAACTGGATACTCAAAACTAATACAAGATGAATCTATACAGCAAATTCCTCAAATTCAGAAGTGCAGCGAGGGAACTATTTCATTTAAACATTCTTAATATTTTATATGCTTGTTTAATTTGAGTGCAATATGAATTTTAGAATATAGAAAAAGTAGGAAAATAGAAGTACAGTAGAAATTTAGAAACAATATCTGTTATTGCTTTTTTACTTGGCTCAACTTAATAATAGTTATTATTTATATAGTTTTGCATAGGATCGATTAGTAAGTTATATTAATGGTCCTTAATTGCTACATAATCCTATACAGATTTTTTAATAACTAAATAAAGGTATCATGAGGAATCCAAATGGGTAGACTTGCTTTTAGCTATTAAAAGTAGAAATCTAGCTGAAGTAACACGACTACTTAAGATAGATAATAGCAATATAAACCTGCCGGATGAGGTTGTGTTCTCTATTTTGTATTTGGCTACTCAACCATAATGCACAGATATTGCAAAGTTATTATTAAACTCTAGAGTTAATACTAACCTACAAGATTGTGTTTTAATAATAGCGCTTTATACTTGACATGTAAAATGCAAAGAGTTGATCAAGTAAAGCTTTTATTATCTAGTAGAAGTCTTAATACACTAAATACATCAAGTATACTATAATAATATGTTATGTTATTGAAAATGGTAACTCGGACATTGTAAAGATTATATGTAATCCATTGATTTAGATTCTATTTCCGTTTTCAGTTAGACTATTTCGTTAGGTTATGTAAATCTTGTAGATATTTTGTTAGATCACTAATATACAAGAATAAAGCAATAATAAAACTCCATTAGAGCAGGTTTGTGCTGAATTTCCTGAAAATCCACTAAGGTCTACAACTAATAAAGTTATTGGTTATTCATATTATTAAGCTTAAGAGTTATAGCTTCAATATTAATATAGTAAAGAAATTCTCTATATATAGACTTATATTGAAAGGCATCTTGAAGAAGAAATGGAAAGAGCTAAACTTGACGCAACTACATCATTGGATGAGGACTAAAATTACAGGAAACAAATACAGCATCTTGGTCTCATTTACCAAGTGAAATGAAACAAAAAATAATACACAATTTAAATAACGAAGAATTGAAAAGCTGCTGCATTTTGAGGAAGAAGGTGTTACAAGCACTCAAGAGGATGCATGTACTCAAAAGGAGAAAAATGTTCAAGTCAGAGGCTTATTAAGTTATATAACGAAGGAGAAGGATAATATTATTCTTAATTTTATAAGACTATATTATTTTGTATTGGTAGCAAAAATTTGCTATATTGTAATAAATAAAAGAATATACAGTAAAATATTTTAATACATTTAATTAGCTCAAAGGAAAATCATGTTTCAAACTTTAACTCAAAAACTTAGTGATATCTTTGATAAAATTAAAGGTAGTGCTTATTTATCTGAACAACAAATCTTAACAATTACACGGGAAGTCAGAATTGCACTGCTAGAAGCAGATGTTTCGTTAAAAGTTATTAAAGACTTTATGAATAATGTTGTAGAACGGGCAACAGGGCAAGAAGTTATTCGTTCTGTAACACCTGGACAAATGGTTATTAAAATCATCAGTGATGAAATGATAAAGGTTCTTAGTAGCACAGAAACAGAGCAAGCACTACATATTCAATTTGAACCACCAGTTAACATCATGATGATTGGTCTACAAGGCAGTGGTAAAACTACTACAACAGCTAAATTAGCAATGAAACTAGCTAAACAAAACAAAAAAGTGATGGTGGTTTCACTAGATACTTATCGTCCTGCTGCTAAGGAACAGCTAGAAAAATTAGTACAAAATCATGAAACTATATTATCATTACCTATAATTTCAAATGAAGATATTTTTCAAATTATAGCACGAAGTACTAAAGAAGCAAAATTACTTGGTTATGATATAGTAATTTATGATACTGCAGGGCGTCTACATATTGATGAAATAATGTTGCAAGAATTAGATAATATAAAAAAGATAATTGATCCTAAGGAAATACTTTTAGTAGTGGATTCCCTAATTGGTCAAGAAGCAGTAAATGTCGCTCATAATTTCAATCAAAAGCTGAATATTTCTGGTATAATATTAACTAAAATTGATGGAGATTCTAGAGGAGGAGCTGCATTAAGTATTAAATATGTTACTGGTAAACCAATAAAATTTCTTGGTACAGGAGAAAAAACTAATGATTTAGAAGAATTTCATCCAGAAAGAATTGCCTCACGTATATTAGGTAAGGGCGATATTGTTTCACTAGTAGAGAAAGCAGCTAAAGTAATTAGTAAAGATAATGCAATTAAATCAGTTGAAAAGTTAAAAAAAGGTAACTTTAACCTCGAAGACTACTATCATCAATTGCAAAATATTAATAAAATTGGTGGAATGGCAGCTATACTTAATCTTCTACCCGGAATAAATAAAATTTTGCCACAAATTAACCAAAATCCATTTGATCAAGACAGCATAAAGTTAGAGCAAGCAATAATTTTATCTATGACTAAGCAAGAAAAATTAAATCCAGATATAATTAATGCTAAACGTAAAAAACGCATTGCAGATGGTTCTGGGACATCAGTTCAAAGGGTCAATATGTTATTAAAAAAATTGCAAAATATAACTTCTTTTGCTAAAAAGGGAATGAAGGGAATAAAAGGTAGTGACATGCTAGATAAATTCAACAATTTTAAAAATTTTTTCTAAGATTAAATAAGCAAAAATGTTAAGAACATAACCATAATACAATAAAGACTCTGCGCAAAATTGAAATATATGATTAACTCTGAAAATAATATAGTAAATGCAGAAGATTATAGCATTATATTAACTACTATTGACACTAATCAAAAAGCAAAAAAAATTGCTCATAAGCTTATAGAGTTACATCTTGTAGCATGTGTACAAATTGATAAGATATGTAGCATATATTTTTGGAAGCATAATATTTGCAAGTCAAATGAATATAGATTAATGATTAAAACTATGAATATTAATTATGAAAAAGTTGAACAAGTGATTCGTCAATTTAGCAATTATGACAATCCACAAGTTGTTCAGTTAAAATTAACAAATGGCAGCAATGAATATCTAAATTGGATCTCAGACAGTTGCAAGAAAAAACATAATTAATTAAAAATATAGATTTAAACAAGAATTACTTTACTGTCCAAAAGTTAATAAAAAAGAAGTAAAAACTCTTGCTTAAAAATTTTATTTCTGAGCCAATAATTCATCCAATTTTTTGGTATTATCAAGATCTTGTAATTGAAGATAACCACCAATAAATTGTCCATATATAAATATATATGGTACAGTATTTTGAAAAGTCTCTTGCTTTAGTTTTTCATGTAGTTGCTGATTACTACTAATATCTATTTCTTTAAATGCTACTGATTTTTGCTTTAAAAGCAACTTTGCATTTACACAATATGGACAGTTTGGCTTAGTGTAAACATATATACTATCGTCATCGTAAATCATAAAATCCTCATCATGCAAATCTGACTTTTTCATATATTCCAGTATACCAGTTTTTTCTATAATAAAATAGGCAAAAATTATTGGCAGTATTACAACTATAAAAATTCTTTTCATTTTATTAAAATATTTAAGGGATTTGACCTAAACCTATGCTTTAAACTTTAATAATACAAGAAAGTTAAAAACTGTGTCAAGACAAATGAATCTAAGATATTTGATAACTACCTATAATTGTATCTATAACACGCCATTATTTGAATATGCTATAATTTTACTTTAAGGTATCGTTTTTTATAACTTTAAATTATTGTGCAAGTGACAGCTGTTTGAAGAATTATAAAGCTGATCATACATTAATTCTATTCTTGTTAGTTTTTGTATTTTATAAATATTAATTAAATACCCTATCAGCATTATTGTAAGAGAGCTTAGAATAAAAATATAGAGTTCATTAAATAACTGACTACTAACTAAATATAAAGAAGTAACAACAATAATAGTTAATGATACAAATAAAAATATCAAATTCATTTTTTTAAATGAGCTGATAATTATATTCTGCGTAGCATTTAAAACTAACTTATGCTGATTTTTAATTGATTCAATAGAACTAGGATGATTATAGTAGTTATGCTTATAGTTGCTATCTTTTGAATAACCCTTATTTAAAGTATTTTCATCATAAAAAAAATAACTGCGCTTTACTTCCTGTACCATACTGATTTTTTATAAATTTTGTTTGTGCTTAAAGCTATGATTTAAGGTAATAGCTTACAATACCAATTTATTTTATACAAATAGGCTAAAAAGTACATAACTAACTTTGTTTATTTATAAGTTTTAAGAGCATCGATAAATGGCTCTCCTCGAAAATTGATTGCATTATTAAATTTTTTAATACAACTGCTAAAAGTTTTATCACAGCCAGTAATTAGCTTGATATCTGTAGTATTATATAAAAACTTAGGAATAGTAATATTAGTCTCGATTATGCTATTCATCAATGAAATGTTATAATGTTTAATAATATTAAATTTATAATGCAAATTTTGTTGAGAAGAAAATATAGCTTTACCATAAATGTAATTTGTGCTTTGTGAGCAACAATTAATAACTGTAATCTTATTAGCTTGAATGCATTCAACTTTATAGGTTTGAATTATTGATCAATCTTAACTTTGCAATATTTATCACCTAAATTAGCCCTGCAGCTTTTACTATATGTTTTTAATATAGTTTGATACAGTTTGAAGCTAATAGATGATAAATAAAGGTAAAATTTAACTTTGTTATGATTAATCTCAGTACAGTAGAAAGTAAAAAAATCACTATAAGTATCCTGATCGATAGTAACAAATATTTCAATTTTTAAATCATGAAGTATCTGATCGTATTTTATACCATAATCATCAAAAATACCTTCAATTTCAGCTATAGCTTCTCCTGAATCATTTATGCTAATACTATTAATAATTAATCCTGAGTTAGGTAAATACAAATTATTATCAAGTAATATTGAAGTATGGGATGAGGTTAAATATAGTTTTTCTCCCGTTGATAAGGTAATTTTATAACAAAAGTTGATGTTGTTTGAACTACTAATTTTTTTAGCAAATTCATCAGAAAAAACGTGCATAATTTATATAACTTCTATCAATTCAAGATTACTTATTATTATTGTTTGATCAGAGTTAATACTATAAACTAATGAATCATTATCAAAGCGCACTTGTACATCAAATTGGTAGGTAATATACAAATTTTTAGTTAAATTAAGCGAATTTGCAAAATACACAATTCCAGTATTATAATCAGCTTCAAATTTGACTATTTCATTATTTTCGCTCTCTATTTTTATAGATTCTTTTACTGGCTTGGTAATTTTACGGTAAGCTATTTCACATTCATCTTCATAAATTTTGATTAATTGAAAGATATTATCCTTAATAAATATAGGGTTAATTAATTGTCTGTTAACAGCAAAGTCTGCATGGTCTTTTAAACGAAAGGAAAATGCCTTACCTTTTCTAGAACGAAAAAAACTGTTAAGCGAGTTAAGCTGTTCCTCGCTTAGGTAGCAATTTTTAATAGTATATTTTTGTATCGGATAAGGCCAGTTATATATCTATATTCATGTCCTGAGACTGTAGATATATGATAAGTATTAAATACCGGCCCTCCATAAGCATGTATTGCTATAAAATCTGGTATTCTAACATCGTGAAAATTAGTCATTATATCTTTCGCAGTATTGTAAAATTGATTTGTAATGTATATTAAATTTATCAGTAATAAATAGCTTATCAACATGCCAAGATATGCTTTGAAATCTAAGATTTACTACTAAATATTTGTTTTTTTGTTTATTAAAGTATAATGAAGTAACAGTTTTTAAAATTTGTTCTCCTATTTCCATAATTCTATCATGAGTTAAATCATGAGTAAAAATGGCTATGTTAAAACTCAATTCATATGTTATTAAATCTACACTAGTTAAATTATTAGCTGTTAAAAATTCTACTACTATAAATGGAGTATGATTATTTTTTTGTAATTTAAGATAAATATTTTTAATATTTTTTTTTAAAATTAAGTTAGTACTAAGTAAATTATACAAATCATTTTGAAATTGTTGTAATACTGATAAATACATTATTCTGGCTCTTTATTATGATGAAGTTTAAGAGTGAAAATTTCTAGATAGTAATTTTGTTCAAGCTATTTATTATTCAAAGTAATATTGTGTTCTAATCTACTGTATAATATGTATTTTATACTAATATTTTTTTATAACTTTGATATATTTGGTTAATACTAGCAAAGACTTTTGACTCTAAAATTCTTCGATCATACAACTCACTTATATGCAGTAATAGCCCAGGTTTAATTGCGTTAATAATCGAAAAATCTACAGCTGTAGCAGTAGTATATTCAACCTTAACCGACTTATTAATAAACTTATTGCTTAAAAATTGAATATTAGTACCATTATAATTTAACTGATAAAGTTGCTGATCAATAATAGAATTATCGCTCTCATTTTTAATGATAAGAATTTTTTTTGCTGGCACAATCGGTAGCAAAATCATAGTATTTTTAATTCTTTCAATTATATAACAAATATCTTTTTCAATTAAGCTGGCGTGCAAAAATCTCTCTGCATAACTAATAGCAGCTATAGTTAGTGTATTTAAAAGAGAGTTCTCTACTTCGTTCTGAAAGTCATTGCTATTTATGCGTAAATAATTTTTAATTTCTGCTATAGATAGCAGTTGTTGTTCATGTATTCTACTAATAGTGTAGTAATAATTGTCACCCATAATAAAACTTCTCTTTAATGATATAATTACTTGTCTTTATTGAGTTGTAGAATTCTTATTGCTTTAGAAACAATAATATCTCCTCCAACTCGTTTTACTGCATAAAATTTTATAAAAGGCTTTTCAGTATATGGATCACGTGTCATTTTAATGTTAGTAGCATGATCAACAATTTTATATGCCAGTTTAAAATCAGCTAATACAATAGGATAACAAAATGTAGCATCATCAGTTAGCTGAGCAATTGGCATATCACTTGCGCATATTACCGGTATTCCTAAGATTGTTTGTGGTAAACTTGTTGATAATTTAGGTTGCCAAATAAATCTACCTAAAGAATCTTGAATAGTTTGAATTTTTGATAGAGTAGTACGATGCATTAACAATGTTGAATTGGCATGATAATAATCATCAAGTGAATTAATTAGTAATAGTAATGCTTCAAGATCTATTTTATTGCACTTTATAATTTCAATAGCATATTCTTCAGGCTTATATAATATACCACGTGGTTGGCTAATACCATTTCCAAAAATAAAACTTCTATTTTCAGCATTAGCAAAGCTTTCTTCTAATCTCTCAATTAGCCAGTTCTCAATATTGATGTTAGAATCATCTAAAAGCTTTTGAGTAGCTTTAGGTTGAGCATAGAGTTCATGTACTGCAATTTTACGACGTAATAGAACAGAAGAATTAGTACTTACACGATCATCTTGTTCTGCAACCCAGCCAGTTGCAAACTCATTATCTTCAATTACTATATCTAATACACTACCAGATATTGATTCAATATTAGCAAGTTGGCGCATTGGAGATTTATGTTTAATACCGCCAATAATTTTTTGATGTAAAGTTGGCTGTGTCAAATAGTAGCCTCCTTCTTCACCACTAGCTGTAAGTTGAGTTGATTTGGTATTAAGTTGAGTAGCAGCTAGTTCCCCAAATCTAATAAATTCATTTAATCCCTTGGTGCTATAATTTGAGCCAACATAACTATTAGTTAAAAAATCTTGCCTAGCTATGATAGTTTCAAGGTTATGTATTTTATTCTCAAGTTTTTGAATCATATTTTTTGATGCTAATTCATTTTTATGTTTAGCCCAATCATTTGATAATTCTAAAATCTTATTATTAATTTGTTCGATTTGCATAATATATATTTAGATAATGTTGTTTAGTGATTTTTGTGCTTCACTTAATAAGTTCAGTATAAGCTGCTGCTGATTAAAGTTAAGTATTGAAGCGTTTTTAAGATTGTGTATTTTAGCATATTTATTGGCTGGAAAAGTAACTAGACTCACCTCCCATAGTAATGCAGATTTTATTATTCTATTACCTTGCTCGTTATAACTAAAATCCTCAATAGTAAAACCAATACTAAAATTGTTAATTACTCCTTGTTGAATTAGTGCTATAGCTTCCTGCCCTTTTTGAATATGCTGATTAATACTTGCTTCAATTTCAACTCCATATTCATCTTCTATAATATTAGTAATTAATCCAATAGGAAAATCCATGTCATGTTGCCAGAGTAACTTAATATCGGATTGATTATAGTTTTGATAAATATTTTTAAATGCTCCTTTAAGGATACAGTCTCCAGAACTATCAACAATATTAAAAACAGTAGCATATCCACTGATAATAACATTATCACGATTGGCTGCTTTAATGACAAAATTCGTCTTACAGTTGTCGTTGTTCACTATTACTCATCTCTATAAAAGCGTTATTAAGTAATACTACTATACTGAATAACACGCTATGCACTAATAGCTATACCCAACTAAATGTATGAAAATATTATAAATTAAAAACAGATACTTTGAATAAAATCTATTATAAACCACAGAGTTCGATATAAAGCTTTAGCTAATTCTATATGGGCATTATTAGGGCATTAAAAATCAAGCCATCAGAGCCATTCCTTCAGGCTTGGATAAATCAGGCCACTAATATAATTGAACACTTTAATCCTCAAGACTTATCTAATTCTATTTATGCAATATGTACATTAAATATTCTATGCAACTCTAATATTCAAATACCACAGCCATTCATTGATTCTATTAATAGTTCTATTATACAACAGATATGCAATGAGAATATTATTCAAATTTTGAAGGCACACTATTATTTAGCAAAAAAACTACAGGTATATTAACTATGAAAAATCGGCAACTTCTTGAAAAGAAGTTCAAAGCTCTTTAAATCCTTATCATACTTCAAATTTACAACTAAATATACTAAAAGTAGTTCAAAAAGCACTCGCATCATACACTGTAAAAAGTGAGTACTATAGCGAAACTAGTATAAAACAGTGAGTAATAATAAGATGCAATGAAATTAGTATGACGATAGATTTTAGAAAAAAGGCTATAAGGGAAATAGAGAAAATGAGCTTTGAATGAGTATCAAAAGGTTTTGGAGAAAAGTATTTGTATGGAGTAAGATTGCCGTTAAAGAACGAGCTCCAACAAAAATTTCTATTGATAAAGTGTCACAATATAGTGACCATCCAATATGAAAGAGCTGAGCGGCTAGGAGTAAGTAAATCTGGTATACAAAAAGCATTAAAGAGATTGAACGTATAAAAAAAACTTACAACACCCGAAGGCAAAAGAAGAAGAGAGATTAGAATTTCAGGATAAGATAAAAAGGTATAAGGAAAGGTTATTGTCTTAGAGAGAGCGGTTTTATTTCTAGTGCTCCTAGAACTACGGATATACAGCAAAAGGTATGAGATGTTACGGAATGCATGATTGGCATCCATCAAAAAGAGTTATAGGCACATTAGTAAATAAATCGCTGCTAACCGTATCAATTTTGACTGTTAATACTGCTATTTTAACGGTTGGGTAAAACATGATTTAATACTGAAATTACCTAATAATTCTATAGTTGTGATGGATAATGCAAGTTTTCATAAAAGCCCGTATTTAAAAACTATGCTAGAAAAAGAAGGGCATAGAGTATTTACCCCCTTATTCTCCTGATTTAAATCCTATTGAAAAAAAATGGTTTCAAGCTAAATCTAGAAGAATGAAATATCATTGTGGCGTTGACACTCTGTTCGAAAAGTATATAACATAACTGTTTTATAGTGGTTTAGCTATATTATACCACTTTTTGTTTTAATATCAGATTTTTGAACATAGGTTGGATCATATATCCAGCTTCTATTTTCAGTAGCTTTAGTTAAATTTTTTACCGGTGTTGAGTAGCTAAAGTAATTGAACCATTATATTTTCTAGCTATTCTGCCAGCTTCTTCAATAAATTCTCCTGAACGCTTTCCAGCTAGTAACTTCCAGGCTTCATCAATCATAATTAAAAATGGTCTACTTCTATCTCCCTTAACCATAGTTTGATTGATATGAACAATCATTATTTGTACAATCACTGCTAGTAGCTCCGGTACAGACCTTAAATGATCAGTTTCAATTACTACTATATCTGAGTTCAATGACAACTCAGCTTTGCCACTAAAAAACTTACCATGTTGTCCATCTTTAGTAAAAGGAAATATTGCCAAGCTCCTGAGCATATGATTCTTTTCTAGCTAGTAACCAGTCGGCAATATCAGTTATTTCAGCCTTAGAGCCCTTATTCTGCCACACTGATATCAGAGCTTTTTGTAACATAGGCTGCTGCAAATCACTTGTTCCATATTGAGGAGCAGCCATGGTTGCTAAAATAGATGGAAAACTTGATAAAAAGTCTGATCTAGCTTCTATAGCTTTTTCAGTATCGTTTTCTGGTACTTCTGAAAATGGATTAATTGACATTGGGTTTTTCATATCAAATTCTATGTAGCTGCCACCTAGAATCAAGCATGTACGCTTAAATGATCTTCCATAATCAAGGACAAAAACCTTACCCCCAATGCCCAGAACTGATAGCATCATTTCTTGCATAAAAACAGATTTTCCAGATCCAGGAACTCCTGCTATACAGAGGTTGAAGTTCTCATTTGGAGCTGTTGCATGTAATGCTGGTAATAATGCGCCACCACAACGTGACCAATACTTTATCTGACCTCGTCTGCCAGTTAATAGCCTCCCTGGAGAGCTTAAATCTCCTTTCCATTCACCAATTATTGGTAATAAACTTTACTTTCTGATGAAACGGTCTTTATACCTCTACCTAAGCTAGAAAGGGCTGTTCCAAGTCCTATAACCCGCTTTTGACCAATTATATTTTGATCCTTGTTCAACTAATTGCATTGGTAATGAAGCTATAATACGCTAATGATCATACTTACACGGAACAAAGTACCAACCACTACGTCTTAACATTGAACAAAAAGCAGATGCAGACTGTTTAGCCTTTTTATCCCACATAATGACATTGAGATGACACCATTCTATCACCACCCTGTAAAGCTGCTACAGCGCTTGATA
>NZ_LANP01000011.1 GCF_000964595.1 Orientia chuto str. Dubai
ATTCAAAAAGAGTCTCTTGATTGCAAGATAATCAAGAACACTCTATACAAGCTTATAAGGGAATATCAGATGTTATTCCTACCCACATCCCATGAAAAAATTTATTTAAATAATCTATTAGAAAAAGCAATTGCTGATGTAAGGAATAATGAATCAAAGTTCTCTATTACAACTGATTATG
This sequence comes from Orientia chuto str. Dubai, assembly GCF_000964595.1. Lineage (GTDB taxonomy): Bacteria > Pseudomonadota > Alphaproteobacteria > Rickettsiales > Rickettsiaceae > Orientia > Orientia mediorientalis. Next base: position 182 of record NZ_LANP01000011.1, read on the forward strand.
ACTATGAAAAAATTTGTATGATTGGATATAGGCATGAAATACAGCAAATACTAACTCAACTGCTTGATAACGCAAATAAATTTGGAAAAGAAGACAAAACAATTAAAGTTGAATTACTAAATCCACAAATACGGGACAAAACACTGCAACTCACAATTCATGATAATGGCAAAGGTGTAGAAGAAAAAATAAATAGCGCCATTAAGGAGCAGATTTATTTTGCTACTCCTTATCAAAAATATTCTTACCAATTTTAGTCCAATGATCTTGAACAGTTGGATGTTGTGTTAAAGTATCCTTTAGATAAATAAAAGCACCAAATAGACTGTTAGTAGGTAAATGATCTAGCTTTAACAGCCAAACCACCAATTTCTATAAGATGTCTAGTGCGCATTCTACGCTCTTTATCTTTTAGATTAAGTTCTTCCATTATAATTTTAGCTTTTTTTTGCTGAAGACTAAGTTTCTGCTGCATAAGATTTACCATGTTAGTAATGAAGAAAGATAACAGGCAAGAATATATCAAAATAAAATTCCAGTAAAGAAACCGAACCTACCAAACCAACATCAAATAAATACAGTAAAAGTAGAAGCAAAGGAAGAGATAGTTGTTGTAAAGCAGCGTATAATGCACGAATTTTTGTTAAAAATGAACAAACAAATACAAGTTATAATTTTTCTCGCAAGAAAGATAATGTATACCATACAGTGCTGCTACCAACTTATGTAAATCAAAAATTTAAGAATGTACAAACATTAATGAATGAAACGTACTGAAACAAGAAGAAATAGCCAATTGTTAAAAGATGTGGTATTTTTTATTTTGCAGACGCAATGTTGTAATTATTTGTCTAGAACTAATTCTTTTATTACTGCTAATTTTTATAAGGTCTGAAACCTGTTCTGCAATTTTATACTAAATGCCTCAGCAATATTTTCTTTTGAAATTGTAATATTTTTTTTAAGCAAAATAACTCAGGCAAATCGAACTAATATTGAAATCGCTCAAAGTATACTAAAAAAGAGATTGTAATATTGAAATTGCTCGAAAGTTAAATATGTTAAGTGGCAAATTACAGAATATATGGCTTCCTTGACAAAATCAGCAAATAAAATTTACAGTCAATAAATAGTTGAGAATCAAAGAATACTAATAATATATAATATTATTAGTAGTATTTTTGAATAGCTTATTCCAGCTATTATAGCAAGATTGATAGTATTATCAGATAAATATGAACTATTATTACTACTTTATCCTTTCATGAGACTTTAATTAAAATAACTTCATAAACCCCATGTTGTTAAGCTATTTTTATTTACAATTTACCTCTCTATCAAAACTTTCTATCTAATATTTCTTAATCCAAAACTGAAGTATTAGTCACTGAATTAGTATTTCGCTATTTATGGCTACATCCAACCACACGAGTTCTTCTTATGTTTTTGCATTGTTTTGGCATATCAGCTTCCTATTTGCATGTAATTTATACGTCAAGAAAAAGTTATAAATTATCTTGCTCGTATATACTTATACTTCCTTTCCCCTAATGTGTAAGATGTTTAATAAATACTAATCCTTTTCCTAGTTTTTTGATAGTTGTGTTAATTTTAGATTTTCTAAATACCTAATACATAACATAAAACAACTCTGTAGTACTTACTCTATGCCCATATCTTAGCATGCTCATTATATCGAAATATTAAACTTGAGTTAAAGAAGTATATAAATCTGTACCTCGAATATAAACGTAGTTATTTTTTTAGATAAACTATTAACTTTTCATTTTTAGTAAATGCTAAGTTTGCTATGGCTAACTCCATTCCTTAGGGCTAATTTTTCTCTCCAATGATAATCCTCTAGGTATTTCCTTGCTCCATCATGGGGCTTAATAGCAAAAATTTCATATAACATTGGCATAGTAATATTGCTTTAATTCTAAATCCTTTTATCTCTCTTGCTCTGGCGGTGAATTTTTAATTCTTATCTTTCGACCTTTTATTATTGCTACAACTATTTATTTACTAGAGGTTGAGTATATTTTGGCTTCTTTCTTCTAAGAATATTTTGTTTCAAAGCTTTAGAAAGATTCTCCTTATTACTAATTTTACTATGCTGCTTTAATTGTGTTTGAGTGTTATTTTTATGCATTAAAATCTTTAACTGAAAAATGTTTCATCAATAAATAAAGTTGTAGCAAAATATATTACCAAGATTTCATCACAAGGTATTAAGTTACCTTGACTTAAATAACATGTCAATAACAAATAGAAGCTTTTTTTACTATATACCTCAGTCTTGGATTAGGATTTTTAATATAAGGGTTAACAAAAATTTTTCCAAGATAGAATTCCATGAAAACAAGTATCTTTAAAATTTAATTGTATAAAAGAACAATTTTATTTCCTGAGCAGCGCACAACTATACCTGCTAATTCAAGTTCTAAAATAATTATATTAACTACACTAGTTGGCAATTCGGTTTGTTTAACAATAACTTCGATATCTAATGGCACTGAAGATAACATATTTTTGACTGTTTCTCGCTGAACATTACTGATAATAGTGGGTTTATAGGTACTAGTATATTGCTCTAAATTTTCTTGATCATAACAATTGCTATTATGATCAAGGTTATATGCTGGTAATTGCTCAATAATATCATCAATATTTTCTACTAAATAAGCTCCATTCTTAAGCAACTGGTTGGTACCTTGATATCTTGGATCATATGGAAATCCAGGAACTGCAAATAGTTCTCTATTATATTCAAGTGCTAAGCGAGCAGTAATTAGCGAGCCAGATCTTAAGCTTGCTTCTATAACTAGTGTTCCATATGATATACCGGCAATAATTCTATTGCGTTGAGGAAAATGTTTGCTAAGTGGCGGACTGTTAATTGGTAACTCAGCTAAAATAAGACCTTCATTGGCAATTTTATGATATAAATCAATATTTTCTTGAGGATATATATGATCAATTCCGCCAGCTATTACAGCAATAGTATGAGGCAATGCTGATTGATGAGCAGCAGTATCTATTCCTCTAGCCAGACCAGATACTACTATGATTTTGTTATCTATCAAATTTTTAACAATATTTTTAGTAAAAACTATTCCATTTAAAGAAGCATTTCTTGATCCTACTACAGCAAGAATGATATGATTAAGTAACTTAATGTTTCCTTTATATGTAATAACTGGCGGATGATCTGGGATATGTAATAACAGTTTTGAGTATTCGGAATCACGATATGTAAGAAGATGAGCATTAATTTTTTCTAACAATTCTATTTCTTGCAATGCTTCTAAGTTAGTATAAGTTTTTATTGGCCTTTTCTTTCCTCCTTTTAGAGAAAAATCAGCTGCATATTGTAGAGCAGTTTTAGCACTACCAAATAATCTTATTAACTCAAAAAAAGTCCTCGGACCTACATTTTCACTTCGAGCTAAACGTAAAATAAAAATTTTTTCTTCATCATAGCTTGCAGAAGAACAACTGTTATAATATGTCCCTTTAAACATATATTAATAGCAATTTATAAAAACTTGCTAAAACTTAGTTATAACTTCTCGGCATTTGAAGTTAAAAAATGAGATACACCATCTAAAGTTGACTCCATACCTTCATCTCCTAAATTCCATCCAGCTGGGCAAACATCACCATGCTTTTTATGAAAGTCTATTGCATCAATTATTCTTAAACTATCTTCAACTTTTCTTCCTATGCTTAAGTCATTAATAGTAACATGGCGTAGTATAAAATCTTGATCAATAATAAATGTTGCCCGAACCGCAATTCCATCCTCATTTAATACATTATAGGCCTTAGAAATATTCTTATTTATATCTGATACTAATGGAAATTGTATATCGCCTATTCCCCCCCTATTATAAGGCATAAGTTTCCAAGACTTGTGCGAGAAAGGAGAATCTATACTAATTCCAATTACTTCGGTGTTTCTTTTTAGGAATTCGCCATATCTATTGTTAAAAGCAATTATTTCTGTTGGACAAACAAAAGTAAAGTCTAAAGGATAAAAAAACAATACTACCTTACGACCTGATAATTCTTGTTTTAAATTAAATTTTTCATGAATGCTATTATTTGCTAAAACTGCTGCAGCGGTAAAATCATAAGCTGGTTTTCCTACAAAAATTTCCATATCTACTATCCTATAATTTAATTTTATAAAGTGCTTATTTATATATAGAATAATATGCTGTAATTTAAAATTCTGCAACTAGAATATAGAAGTAGTGTTTTTACCCAGAAATCTCAACTTTGGATTACGAAGGAGAGTAAGTAGAAGACTTAGAGAGGTAAATTGTGAAAAAGTGTCTTAAATAAGATGGCTTATAAAGAATATCTGATATTCTTTATAATACTGTTTTATAGATAATTTTTTTAAAATGTAGCAATGATGGATTAATGTCTATATTATCTGATAATACTATAAAAGCCTACTAGAATACCTAGAATAAGCGATTCAGAAAAGTATATAGTATTATTATACTATTAGTACTCTTGCCAAAACTTTAAATATTTTTATATAAACTATCTACAATTATATAACCCTAACCTTAATGTACCTTCATACTGCTGTTTTATTGCACTAATTTTAGTGGATACCATTTGATATATTTTATTTAATCTTTAAAAGAATATTCTTTTCTTTTATATAGAGAAAATATTTTTAATTCATCGTAAAATTTTTTGCTAGTACAGTTACTACTAGATAAAATAATGGCGTACTTAATACAGAAAACAACAATTTAAACAAGTAGCTGTTAAAGATTAAATTATATACTGTCTGAATAGGTAGAATTTTAAATATATATAAAAACCCTATTACAACACATGTATCAACAAACAAAGAAATAGCAGTACTAACATTATTTCTGATTAATAAATATTTTCCCTTAGTTAATGATTTTAATCCTAAGTATATTTTGACATCAATGATTTGCGATATATAACTAGCTAGTACTGAACCAACAAAAGCTATATTGTACATACCAAACATTTGATCAAAAATATCATTATTAATTTTAGACCAACTAGTTGCATTTAGTAAACTGAAAATTTTAATTATAATAGCAACAAATATATTCATCACTATAGCCAATTTAATACAATATTTCGCGGAATTTTTTCCGTAAAATTCAGCTATTATATCTGTAATTAGAAAACTTATAGGGTATAATATAGCTCCTACAGATAGTTCAAAAACATACAGTCCAAAAAAATGTAAATAAACAAATTTTTGATAAACCATATTGTTAGTGACAGCTAATACAGAAAATAAGACACATAATGCTATATATAATTTGTTTTGATCATTATTATGTTTAAGATACATAAATTTTATAATTTACTATTTCAATTAACGCAACATTGTTTTAGCTAGAAATTACATCACTAATAAAGTGAAGTTAGTTTTTTCTTGACTTGTAACAAGCCTTAGAAGAAAGGTTACTATTTTTTATTTAGTTATAATTAACTGTAATTATATCAGCATTATTTGTCAATATTGACCTAAAAGTTAAAAAAATATAAAAAGATGATTTTTAATATTAAGATAAAGAACTAGTAGCTGTACTAAAGATAACAGTACTATTCAAGTTCAGAATATAATATATTTAATATTCTAGCTTTTAATACAATAAAACAGCACTATAAAAGTACATTAAGATCAGATTTGTATAACTGTAAATAGCGCAAAATACTTAAATAGTTTTTACAATGATACTTAAAATACTTTGTCAAAATCTCTGAATAGCTTATTTCAGGCGTTGTATTTTATTATTAGATAAATTAAACTATGATAAAGCAGTGTAGAGCTGTTATATCTTTTTCATTTTATATTCTCTCTTTAGTAATTTTTAAAATCTTCTATGTATAGTATTTCTTATCCTTTGTAAACCATTTCCTTAAACTATTAAATTCACAATTTACATCTCTAAGATCTATACCTAATCCTTCCTAATCTAAAACTCAGGTTATTAACAGTAAGTTAATTATGCTTAATATTTAATAATGCTAAAACTTTGGTTAATAAAAAATTTGACGAAAATTTTTTTGCTTTATTAAAACTCTTAATAATATTGCATAGAATAATATAAAAAACTATATTTGTTATGCAATAAGTAAAAAGATATTAATAGCGATATTAAATATAAAGTTTTAAAGATAATGCAGCAAATAAGGATTTTTATATATTTAATAATACAAATTGTAGGGCTTGTTGTTTTATCAACAGCATATGGAGAAGCTTTGATGCCTAAAAAATTAGATTGGCCATTTAATGGTATTTTAGGTAAATTAGATGTTCAAGCAGCTCAACGAGGATTTAAAGTATATAAAGAAGTTTGTTCTGCTTGTCATAGTTTGAAATATGTTTCATATCGAAATTTAGCAGATATTGGCTTCTCTGAAGATGAGATTAAAGCTGTTGCTGGAGAGTATAACTTTCAAGATGGACCTAATGATCAAGGAGAAATGTTTGAGCGCCCTGGATTACCATCAGATCAATTTTACAATCCATTTCCTAATGAAAAAGCTGCTAGAGCAGCGAATGGTGGTAGTTACCCAGTTGATCTTTCATTAATAATAAAAGCTAGAGAAAAGGGAGCAAATTATGTTTATTCTCTTTTAACTGGGTATATTGCTTCCCCAGAAGGTTTCAGCTTAGAACCTGGACTGTATTATAATCCTTATTTTTCTACCCAAAAAATAGCTATGCCACCACCTCTAACTGATCAACAAGTTAATTACAGCGATGGTACTAATAGTAGTATTGAACAAATGGCTAAAGATGTAGTAATATTTTTACAGTGGGCTGCAGAACCTGAAATGAAACATAGAAAGTCTCTTGGGTTAAAGGTAATAATATTCCTTATTATTTTTTCAACTATATTTTATATTGCAAAGGAAAGAATTTGGTCAGATGTTAAAGATGATAAACCTAAAAATTAGATATGAAATACTTTTAATAAATTATTGTGTTGAAATTGTTAATTATTAGATAAACCAGGAATATAGTCTTTATCACTTGTGCTAAAAAAGCTATAACAAAAAATAATAGAAGAAATATATTTCGGTATTACTAATGCAAAAAAATTCTTATTTATTTTTTTACCTAAGTTTGATATAAGAATAAAGTCTATATTACACTTGGTTATTAAACAGCTAATCCATATTATGCTTTTTTAACAGCAATTTTTTTATACTAATTTGTTCAATAATATACCTACTTGAAAATTACTTAGTTAATCTTAGATTGCATGTATTTCTCGATCATGAGTTCAACTACTAAATTAAAAATTAGTGTAAAATTTTCTAAATTTTTTATTCTCTCTATTTTCTACCTTTTGCTTTAGTTTGTTTGTAATATTGGCAAATATAATTAAAGTTGAGAATTAATTACTCAAATTAATAAAATTTAACTTAAGTTAATTAATATGTTCTATAAAGTGAAAAAGTTAACAAAAATCAATTTTTTTTCTTTCTTTATATTTGATGTACTTTGAAGCTTGATCAGTAGATAATGTTATGCAGCAAAAACTTAGTCTTAAGCTATAAAAAAAGCTAAAATTATAATGGAAGAACTTAATCTAAAAGATAAAGAACCAAAAATAGCACTCGTCCATTTTATCAACATATAGTTTTTAGCTGCTTATTCTTTCTTCTGTTTCATTGTGATATACTATCTTTATAATAATACTATAGTTTATAGACAGCAATTTCCTCTATTGTGCTAAAACCTTCAATTGTAGTCCTGCTGTCGTATACAATATTAATCATTACTTTTATTTTTTAGTATTATCTACCTGCTGTTTTTCAACTATTATTGAAATCTCTTTAATAACATCTTCTATTTTTATTATTTGTTCATCATTAATAACAGCAATAATACATGGAGTCCCATCAAAAACTTCATCAAACTTACTAATATTTACAGAATTAAGCATTAGCTGATGAGATAATTCTTCATCTTTAAAACAATCAAAAAACTTATTTTCAGTAAAGCCGCTAATTTTCCCTATATTTTTCAGCCAATCCATATAATTTTTGCTAAATACCCATTTATCTTGTTGTTCTAATAATACACTGTGAAACTTATTCCACATTAATGGTCCGCCACATCTAGATAGCATTGCACCATCTAAATCTTGTTTTGAAGTTATAAACTCCCGAGTAATATAAGCTATTTCATTTGTATCAATAAATTTCTGCTTAATTTGAGGAAAAACTTTTGTGTGATAACGAGCACAATGATAACACGTATATGAAAAATATTCAAAAACCTTAATATTAGATTCTTTATTTCCTAGAATAATATCATAATTATTAATTTTTAATATTGATTTTATATTTTCTAATGAATTAATATTTTCATTATCATTAGTTTTACTAGTATTGTTATCTTTATCTTCAGAAATAACAGCTTGTTGAGAGTTATTATACTGATTAATATCTTGATTAGATTTATGTTCTACTAAATTATTAGATTTACTAAACACATAGTATACCGCTAATATAGAAGTTATAGCAAATATGTAAAAATTTCTGTGAAAGTTCATATTTTTATTTATACTAGGTATTTAATTTTTATAATCTTAAGTTATAGTTTTTTGTTCTTTGAAATATAAAAAATTTGTACACTAACTTAAAGTAGTATTATTATATAATAATGCAATTTTCTATATATGTGAATAAATTTTTATATTCAATCTCTATTGTTAGTTTATTTTCAAAAAAGTAAATAATTACTATATAGATAAGTAGGGGCAGTAAAATAACTCTTCACAAAGAAAACATATATATATAAAGAATAAACTCTTATTTATATATAAACATTCAATTACTAAAACTATATTCAGTGTATTAAAATGCTATTTTGAGCTTGAACATAAGACATATTATAGAATACTTTCATTTATATATTATCTTCAATTCTTCAATCTTAATTTAAAACTGAGGTAAAATTAGTGCAAAATGTTAGATTTTATGGTAAAAGCTTAAATAGCTAATATCGAAAATAAAAATATTAAATAATTATGTCACAGACCATCGATAATACTACCAGCACTGCAACAATAGATAACACAATTAATGATGATAAGTCAATTATGCACTGGGAATGGATTAATATAGTACCATTAGTTCTAGTTTTTACAGTAGTATACTTCTTATTAATTAGACCTCAAGAAAAAAAACGAAAAGAACATGAACAACTTATTCGTACTCTAAAAAAAGGCGAGCAAATTATTACCACTAGTGGTATATATGCTGTAATTATCAATGTTGATGAAAACAATGATACTGTATTGCTTGAAATTGCTCCAAATACTAGAATCAAAGTTTTAAGAGCTGCTATTGCAAATGTAATTAATGGAAAGACATCATCGAAAGGTAATAAATGATACAATTCTTATTTAATAAGATATCTGCTACAGTATTAATTACAATTATAGCAGTTATCTTTGTAATGCCAAATTGTTTTGATACTACAAAGTATCAATGGCTACCTCAAAAAACTATTAATTTAGGGTTAGATTTAAAAGGTGGATCTTACGTGCTGCTCAAATTAGACTTTGATACTTATATTACAGAGCAGTTAAATGTTATGGCTGGCAATATTAGAAAGGAACTACGAAATAATAAAATAGGTTATAAAGAGTTAAAAACTCAAAGGCAGAATATTAATTTAGAGTTACGAGATAGCAAAGATTATTCTAAAATAGAAAACTTAATCAAGAAATTAGAACCTGGTATATCAATTAAGTTTAACAAAAATAATCAGTTAAAAATTAGCTTTACAGATCATAAATTATCAACATTAAGAGAATCGTTGATAGAAAATAGTATGGAAATAATAAGAATGAGAGTTGATGGTAGTGGAACAACTGAGGCAAATATTCAAAAATATGGGGATAACAATATAATACTAGAAGTGCCTGGAATAGAAGATCCTAAACATTTAAAAACTTTAGTTACCAAAATAGCAAAACTCACTTTTAACATTGTAGATAGTGAATCTAGTATACAAGATCAGCATGTTCATAAAGAGTTAATGTTAGTTAAGGAACAGAACAATCCAAAAAATCAACTATTGGTAAAAAAGCAACCAGCAATAAGAGGTGATTTGCTCAGCAGAGCAAACGTAAGTTTTAATAAATATTCTCAACCAGTAGTTTCATTTGAATTTAATAGCTTAGGAGCTAAATTGTTTGCTAATATTACAAAAGAATATCAGGGAAAACGGTTGGCTATTATTCTAGATGGTAAATTGTTAAGCGCCCCTGTTATTACTGAACCAATATTAGGAGGAGCAGGTATAATTTCTGGCAATTTTACTATTGAATCAGCTAAAGAACTTAGCTTATTGCTTAAATCTGGAGCTTTACCAGCTGCATTAAGTGTTATAGAAGAAAAAACAATAGGGCCAACTCTTGGCAGTGATTCTATTCAGTCAGGAAAATTGTCTGGTTGTATTGGGTTCATAATAGTAAGTATTTTCATGCTATGTACGTATGGTATTTTAGGATTATTTGCCAATATAGCTTTATTTTTCAGTTTACTATATATAGTAGCAATATTGTCAATATTACAAGCAACACTAACTTTACCAGGAATAGCTGGTATAATACTAACTATTGGCATGGCTGTTGATGCTAATGTATTAATTTATGAAAGAATACGAGAAGAATTGCAAAAAGGAAATTCGATTTTATATTCTATTAGAGAGGGATTTAAATTATCTTTTTCTACTATTGTTGATTCTAATATTACTACTTTATTAGCAGCAATTGTGCTCTATATATTTGGTACTGGAGCAATAAGAGGCTTTGCTATAACATTAGCAATCGGTATTGTATCTTCTATGTATACAGCAACAATTATAACTAGGATTTTAATAGATTTATGGGTTAAATATAAACTTCCAATAAAGCTAAATACCTTAGCTTTATTTAAGAAGGAAGTTAAGTAGATAAATTAGAGAAATAAAATTTTATACTTTGGAAGTAATTTTTTACCTATAAGAAAAATTTATCTTGATACAGAAGTATCCTTTGCAGATGAAGGTGATACTGCTGGTGTTGATGATACACTTGATGATGATAGGCTAGCACTACTTTGCAGCCCTGCGCTAGCAGCTTGAAGCTGAGCTATACCCTCTGCTCCTAAAGCAGCTTTAATTCTGTCTTCAGGAGAAGAAAAATGTACTTTTTGTACCTTCTCTCCAGCTTGAACCATATCCTTAAGACTACTACTAATGTCTTTCACCCCATGAGTAACAGCTTGCATGCTGTGCATTGCTCCTGCCAAACCTGTGTCTTTCATACTTTGAAAAGCTTGAACAATTGCTGTAGACTCTTTAAGTGCTGTTTGCACAAAATTTACCATCTTGCTTATCAATTCGCTGAATTCATCACTCATAAGAAAATCCTTGGCTTTCATTGCCCATCTTTTTAACTTTTGCAATGTACTTTCTTTCTCTTCTTCAGTTTGCTTAGACATCTCGCCAAGTTGGGCTTGAAGTTCTTTGCTTTCTTGTTCAAAACCTACTTTCTGTTCAGAAGTAAGAGCTGAATTTTTAGATGCTGACTCAACCGCTCTATCCATACTTTCTTTAAGATCAGTTAAAGAATCCTTGCCCATAAGATAACTCCTTGTAATAACGCAATATTATTATAAAATATACTTAAATAGTGTGCTGTGCAATAAATTAATGTAATTTAGCATTAATAACTTAGTTGCTGCACATAATAATTATACATATACTGTATTTTGTTTCAAGCTGTTTTATTACTATGAATTATATTTTTGACCGTAATGCTTATAGAATGCAGCGTAATATTAAGACTGCTAACGAAATACACAATTGTAGCTTTCTACTTAAATTTTGTGCAAATGATATAATTTGTCGACTTAGTCTAATAAATCAACAATTTAATAGTATTTTAGATTTAGGAGCAAGAAGTGGAATTTTAACCAGTAGACTGAAAAAAAACTATACTAAAGCTAATATCTTTGCTTTAGAAATAGCAGAAAATCTTATAAATAAAATTTATGATAACGATATAATAAAAGTAATTGCTGATGATGTAAATATTCCATTTGCAAACCAAAGTTTTGATTTAATAACATCTTTGTTGAATATACACTGGGTAAATGACTATCATCTATTTTTAAATCAAATTCTACAAGTTTTAACTGATGATGGCATTTTTATTGGATGCTTTTTTGGTGAAAACACTCTTAGCTTTTTGAGAAAAAAACTAATAGAAATCGAGTCTACTTTACAACTTCCACATACTCCACATATTTCACCATTTATAAGGGTTGATGATACAGTAAAATTATTTCAAATAGCTGGATTCACAGTAATTGTTGATATTGAAACAGTAGAAATAGAGTATAAAAGCTGTTTAGATTTAATGAGAGAACTAGGTAATATGGGAGAAGCAGCAAAATTTACCCAGTGTCAGTCAAGACTACCCAAAAAATTACTACGTTTTATAATGACTGAACAATTACCAATTAGTGAAAAATTCGATATCATTGCATTTATTGCTTTTAAAAAGCATAAATCACTAAGTATTAAAGATTTTTAGCATATAATTAATTCTAGACTTTTTATATTACCACAGTTAATTTAATGTATTGTTTATTTAGTTTGTTTTTTATTACATGAAAGAGGAAAAATGCAAGAAAGTTTTGATTTAGTAGTTATTGGTGGCGGACCAGGGGGATATACAGGAGCAATAAGAGGAGCTCAATTAGGTATGAAAGTTGCATGCATTGACAACAGAAGTACTTTGGGCGGAACTTGTTTAAATGTAGGATGTATTCCTTCTAAATTTCTGCTTCATGCATCTAAAAAATATGAAGATATTAAAGCTGGGTTTAACGATTTAGGAATCAATGTAGGAGAAACAAAATTAAATCTACTAGATATGTTGAATAGTAAAAATAAGAAAATACAAGAGTTAGGAAGTGGTATCAGTGGATTATTTAAAAAGAATAAGGTTAGCCATTTTGTTGGTACTGGAAAAATTATTAGTAATAATGAGATTTCAGTTCTAACTTCCTCAGGAGTTAACAGCATTTATGCTAAAAATATATTAATTGCAACTGGATCAGAAGTTGCTAGTTTAGCAGGTATTACGATTGATGAAGAACATATAGTCTCTTCTACTGGAGCTCTTAGTATCAAATCTGTTCCTAGAAAAATGCTAGTAATTGGTGGAGGATATATTGGTTTAGAGCTAGGATCAGTATGGCGTCGATTAGGTGCAGAAGTAATAATAGTTGAACGTGGTAACAGAATAGCTTCAGCAATGGATCATGAGCTCGGAAATTTGACACAGCAAGCATTATCAAAACAGGGAATAAAATTTAAATTTCATACTAAAATTATATCAGCAGTGGTAAAAAATAAAACTGTTGATGTTGTGCTGCAATCAGATAACGGTAATAACACTCAGGAAGAAAAAATTAATGTTGATGTAGTATTAATCTCAGTTGGTAGAAAGCCTTATATTAAAAACTTAGGTTTAGAAAATGTTGGAGTAAAGCTTGATAAACAACTTAGTACTATTGAAGTAAATGAGAAATTTGCAACTAATATAAATAATATTTATGCAATTGGTGATGTTATTAGAGGCCCGATGTTAGCACATAAAGCTGAGGAAGAAGCAATAGCAGCAGTAGAAATTATAGCTGGTCAGGCTGGACATGTTAACTATAATGTTATACCAAGTGTTATTTATACTTTTCCAGAAGTTGCATCAGTAGGATACACTGAAGAACAACTTAAAGAACTTGGTATTCAGTATGTTACTGGTAAGTTTCCGTTTTTAGCTAATAGTAGAGCTAAAGTTATATATAATGATACTACTGGAATGGTAAAAGTTTTAGCATGTGCTAAAACTGATTCAATCCTAGGTGTTCATATTATTGGTCCTGATGCTGGTACTTTAATTGCTGAAGCTGCTATAGCTATGGAATTTCATGCTGCAGCAGAAGATATAGCTCGTACTTGTCATGCTCATCCTACTCTTAACGAAGCATTAAAAGAAGCAGCATTAGCAGTAGATAAACGAAGTATTAATTATTAATATGCTATTTAGCATAACGTGCTTAAAGAGAATAATAAGTTTATAGTTAAAATCATCTCTCAAAATATTATTTTGAGTTGCGTTAAAAATCAAATACATCTATACTGATAATAGCTAGTATAGGTACTGACCTTGCAAACCCAGTCAGGTTTGAAAAAAAGCAGCTGTAGCAAGTGCTCAGTAGGTTATGCTAGCAGTTTTTATGTCTTTATATAGTTTCCCATAAAATTAATTAAATTAATGTCAGAAAAGCAAAGTAACTATGTAGTTTGGGCTAGAAAATATAGACCTACAGCTATGGCTGAGCTAATAGGACAGGAGGTATTAACTAAGGTTCTAACTTATAGTATGATTACTAGTCAACTATCTCAAGCCTACCTATTGAGCGGTATTCGTGGCGTAGGAAAAACCACTACAGCTAGAATTATTGCTAAAACAATTAATTGCTTTCAGCCAGTAATTACTTCAAAGACAATATCTGCTTGTAATAGCTGCAATAGCTGCATTGCTATGAAAAATAATAGCCACCCTGATGTGAATGAAATTGATGCAGCTAGTAGAACTGGAGTAGATGATGTAAGAAGAATAATCGAGGATAGCGAATATAAGCCCCTAATTGCAAAATATAAGATATTTATTATTGATGAAGTACATATGCTTTCTAAAAGTGCATTTAATGCATTGTTAAAGCTACTTGAAGAACCACCAAAACATGTAATTTTTATTTTTGCTACAACTGAAATTAACAAAATACCATTAACAGTAGTTTCTAGATGTCAAAAATTTGATTTAAGGAGATTGGATGTAAATGATATTGTTCAAATTTTAAGTAATATCTTAACTAAGGAAAATATTAGTTCTAGTAAAGAAGTATTAGAGTTTATTGCTGTTAAAGCAGATGGATCTGCAAGAGATGCAATATCATTGCTTGAGCAAGCTAGAGCACTGATGCAAAATAATACAAATGCTGTTAGTAATTCTGAACCTATAGAGATTAGTTTAACCACTGTAGAGCAGATGTGTGGAGCATTAGATCTAGGAAAACTAATAAAGTTACTATCAATAATTATTGAAAAAAATGCAGAAAAAGGCATTAATATTGTTACAGACTTGTATATAGGCGGCTCTGATTTTGTAATATGTAATCAAAATATACTAGACTTGATTGGGTACCTAATCAAGGTAAAAGCTATAGATGGTTATGCTGAACCAATTTATTCAAGCTATAATGATGTAGTTAATTCTATTATCTCAAAATTAACTTTAGCAAGATTAACTGTAATATGGCAAATATTTAGCAAATCTATTCAAGAACTAAAAATCAGTCATAATCCAAGGCTATGTTTTGAAGTTACAGTTATTAAGGCAATCTATAGTTTTGAATTACCTACTCCTATTGATGCATTAAGGCAAATTAAAACAGAACTTACTGATACTAAATCATCTAATGTAAATTCTTCAACTGTTGAGTCTTTACCTACTAGCATAAATAAATATAAGTTACAATCCTACAGTTGCTATTCTACTGCAAGTAATGAAAAACAGCTGTTAAATAAATCTAACAATAGTAGTAATTACTTGACAGTTTTAGTAAATTTTTTAAAATATCTCAATCAAGTTGGAGAAATTGATCTTTATTATTACTTGATGAATGAAGTATCGGTTATTGATATTACTAAAAGTGAAGTTGTCTTAAGCAATAAAGGCAGTAACGCTAAGATGAATAACAAATTGAAAATATGTTTATACAAATGGAAGCCTAATAGTTGGAATATTGTAACCTTAAAAAATGATACTAAACAGCCATTAAAAGCAGAACTAATTCAAATGTTTAAATCTTCTAAAGCATGGAATTTGATAACAACTAACTTCAAAGAAGCTAATGTTATAGATGTTATAATGAATGAAAGACAGCTAGTTAATATATGAGAAAATTAAGGCAGATATTAAGGAAAGTTGAAGATGTTCAAAATCAATTTTCTCAGAAAGAATACAATGGAATTGCTATAGTTGAGAACAAAGAAGTAATAAATGTAATTTTAGATGGAAAAGCAAATATCAAATCTATTTCTGTAGACTTAGCTTCAATTAAGGATGTTACAAGTGAAATATTAGAAAAACTGGTTATAATATCTTTTGTTGATGCTTTTCAGAAAATTAATACAGAAGCGTCTAAGTTAATGTCAACTATGTTAGGTAAATTAAGCAGTAAGCTATCTAAGATGAAATATCCTCAGCCTGATAAAGTAGAATCTTGTGAATCTGAGTTTAGTGGCAGCGCTGGAGGAAATTTAGTTAATATCGTACTAAATAATCATGGTAACATTAAATCTATAACAATAGATCCATCTGTAATTAATGATCAGGCAATGTTAGAAGATTTGCTTGTAGTATCTTATTCTAATGCAAAAAGAAAATTTGATGCTGAAACTTCAAGTTCAATGTCAGAATTATTTAGTGGTAAATCAATATTCTGAATTTTGCCATAGCTAATCAAGTTTAGATTTATATGATAGCTATTTTATTAATATAAAACATTGATCATATAAATCAAAATTTTTTATTATTATGTTTAGTAAATTACTTTCATTATGCTATTTTAATTACATATATAGCATAAAATGAAGAATGTTATGCTTATAATTTTAAGCACATAAGTTGATAAATTATTATTAATAATAAACTTCTTGGCTAGCATAGTAAAAATAGTTTTATAGCATGGTAATAGTAGAATTTAAACAAGTATCAAAATCTTACCGTTGTAATTATCAAGCAATTAATAATATCAGCTTCAAAATTAGCGCTAATGAAATTACTACTTTAATAGGACCAAATGGTGCAGGAAAAACAACGGTTGCAAAGTTGCTACTTGGAATTGAACAACCAACGTCAGGAGATATTGTTAAACAAAGTAGAATATCAGTATCGTATGTTCCTCAAAAAATCAACTTAAATTATAACTTACCAATCAACGTATCTGAATTTCTATTGCATGTAACTTCTGGCTATCAAAATATATTTACTCAAGTAATGGATTTTATTAATTTTGAGATTATAAAAAACACGCAACTTATAGACTTATCTGGAGGCCAAATGCAGAAAGTAGCTATAGCTGCTAGCTTACTAAGAAAATCTGATTTAATAGTTCTAGACGAACCTACTCAAGGCCTAGATGTTATAGCACAACAACAACTGTATGATTTATTGAAGGAATGCAAACAAAAACATAAAACAACTATATTTATAATTTCACATGATTTACACACTGTTATGTCAAATACTGATCAGGTTTTGTGTATTAATCAACATATATGCTGTAGTAGATATTTATTTAAATATTCAAAGAATAATAAAGAAGGAACTAATAATTTAACAAAATTAGGTTCTCAAATAGGAATATACTCTCACAATCATGACCACACTCATAATTAATCTAATTATTGCAACGGTGTTAATAAGTATACTGCTTGCATCACTTGGGTGTGTAATATTATGGCAACGTTATACAAGTTTCAGTGATGGGCTAGTGCACTCTTGTGTATTAGCTGGAAGTATAGTCACTATATTTAATTTGCCAACTTTAATTTCCGCATTTTCAGTAGCGTTAATATATTCTGGAGCAATTCTTTTTTTTGATAATAAAAACTATAATAAATCAACTATAGTTTTTATTGTTTCAAATGGTATGCTAGCTTTATCTGCTATTTTAGCAACTATTGTTCCAGGAGCTCCGACTATCTCTAGTTTACTATTTGGAGGAGAATTTTTGTTAATAAACTCATCTGACCTAATAATCTTATTTATTTTATTATTAATAGTAGGAGTTTTAATATATAAAAATTTTAAGACAATTATATTAATGTCTCTAAATAAGGAACTTGCTATGATTACTTTAGAAAGAAGTCCTAAGATTGTTGAAATGATATTCTTGCTTATTTTATCAACTGTTATAATTATTACTGTAAAAATATTTGGCAGCTTATTTTTAACTGCATGGCTTGTTATTCCAGCAGCAACAGCAAGAATAATCAGTAATTCTGCTGCTAAGATGATAGTTTATTCTAATTTAATATCTTTAGTATTTAATCTTACTGGAGTAGGAGTATCATTATGTTTTGATACTCCTACTGCAGCAACAATGGTATTTATCAATTTCTTAGCTTTTACTTTCTTTTTTATTGTATTTAAATTATTAAGGTATAAATATTAAAACTGTATAATACTAAAAGCCAAAACAGCATAAAATTTAATTCTTTGAATTTTATTTGCAATAATTTTTAGTTTTTGTAGTTGTATAATTCTTAATTAAAAAAAATTGATAGTATGGAGTTAGCTCAACAAGAATTTATAAAAAAAATGCGTATTGCCGGTAAAATTGCAGCATCAACTCTAGAAATGATTGAACAACATATTCAGCCAGGAGTAACAAGCAACATTTTAAATAAAATCTGCCACGATTATATTATATCACATGATGCAGTACCAGCTCCTTTAGGATACAAAGGTTTTCCAAAGTCAATATGCACATCAGTTAATCATGTAATCTGTCATGGAATACCAAATGATAAATTATTGAAAAATGGAGATATAATAAATATTGACGTATCTTTAAGTAAAGATGGAGCTTTTGCTGATACTTGTAAAATGTATTTTGTAGGTCAACCATCAGTTATGGCCAAGAGGATAGTACAATGTGCACAAGAATGTTTATATTATGCTATTAATCAAGTAAAAGACAATGCAAGTATAAGAAATATAGGTAGAGTTATTCAAAAAAATGCTAGGAAATATGGCTATTCGGTAGTAAGAAATTTTTGTGGGCACGGCATTGGTAGAATGTTACATCAGAATCCACAAATTTTACATTATGATGATGCAAGTTATGAAAATCAATATATGAAAGCAGGTATGACTTTCACTATCGAACCTATGATCAATGTTGGTAAACCTGATGTAACAATTTTACCTGACGGATGGACAGCAATTACTAAAGACCGTTCTTTATCAGCACAATATGAGCATACATTACTGGTATTAAGTGATGGGGTAGAAATTTTGACATTAAGAAATGAAGAAGATCTTAGTCATATCAAAAGTTTTATAAAAGTATGAGTATGTTCTTAGTTGTTATTATAAAATCTTATGTTAAATAACCTTATTGTCAAATAACAAAGTAGTATACTTGGTTAATTTACAAATAGGAGCCATATCATCTACATTTTTTTAGTTAGTTTAAGTTTTTGGATTTCTCCTTGTTCATTAATTAACAAATGTAATTTTGATTCTAAAAACTAACATTTACTAGTTTTGCAAAGAGCTATAATATTTAACTTTATTTCTAAAAACGATTTTGATGGATGGCAGACAGCGATTGATGTATATTTTATACAGGATAAGTTAGTATCTTTCTAAGATAAATACCATTCAAAGGTTTTCAAGAATCTATTGTTCAAATCTCTGAATAGCATATTCCAGGTATTATAGTAGTCTTTTTACAGTATTATCAGATAAATATGAACATTACTCCATTATAAAACAGTATAAAGTTGTTATATTTTTTTCATGAGATTCTATCTTTGATAATTTTTTAATCTTCCATAGAATATCCTTTATTCTTTGTAAAGATATTTTTCTAAAATTTACCTCTTTAAATCCTCTACTTAACACAAAACTGTGGTTATTAGGATTTTTTTTAAATAGTAAATATTTGTAATAATTTAGTTACTCAATCTTTTCTATGTATGTATATTTTTACTCTTTCTAGAATTGATACTTGTAAGTAAGTACTATAGTATGATATGTTAAAAAAAATAAAAATTATTTTTAAAGCTATTAGCTAGTGTAATTTATGGCAGAAGTTAGGGCATTTTTCAAAGAATGCGGTATACTAATACTGATAGGAATTTTAGTTAGAATAATAATTTTTGATTTAAACTATATTCCAAGTCCTTCTATGGTGCCTAATTTATTACCAGGTGATTATATTTTTACAACTAAATATAGTTATGGATATAGTAAATATTCTATACCATTTAATTTGCCTATTTTCCAAGGTAAGATTTTTGCTTCAGTACCTGAACGTGGCGATGTAATAGTATTTCAACCACCTCATGATTTATCATCTGAAAAATATATTAAAAGGTTAATTGGATTACCTGGAGATATGATACAAATTATAGATGGCCAGCAAATTTTTATTAATGGAGTTCCTCTTAAGAGAGAGTATATTGGTAAATATCTTGATAAGAACGGTGTCGAATATGAGCAATATTTTGAGATACTACCTAACAATGTTAAATATTTAACTCAATTTCTTGCAAAGAGAAGTCGTAACATAGGTCATATTGCTGTGTTTAATGTCCCAGAAAACCATTATTTTTTTCTAGGAGATAATAGAGATAATTCAGCGGATAGCAGATTTGATATGGGTTATGTGCATCTCGACAATTTTGTTTCTAAGGCTAGATTTATTTGGTTTTCAGCAGCAAAAAAAATATGGCCAGAAAGCAATAATATTTTGCATATAGTATCAAATATAATACCTTGGGTAAAATCAGTAAGATATGAGAGATTTTTGCAAAAAATATAATATAAAATTCAATAAACTATAAATATGCTTTTTTGCAAATGGTAATGATATAAATTTAATGCAAATGCTAATATGAATAATAATAATCAGCATAATACATTATATCAAGTTGATGACTATACAAAGCTCAGTAAACTTCAGTCCAAAATTAATTACAACTTTAAGAATATTGATTTGTTAATTGAGGCATTAACTCATCCTTCTATTAATCAATATGGATATACTAAAAATTATCAAAGGCTAGAGTTCTTAGGAGATGCAGTACTTAATCTTGTAATATCAGAAGTATTATTTACAGATTTTAATTGTTATAATGAAGGAAAATTAGCTAAGAGTAGAGCCTCTCTAGTATGTAATGAATCAATTTGTCAAGTTGCTCAAAAAATTAATTTGCATGAATATATCATAATGACTGTAAGTGAAGAAAAGTGCGGAGGAAAAAGCAATAAAAATAATATTGAAAATGCCATGGAAGCTATTATTGGAGCTATTTATTTAGATGGGGGCATTTGTGCTATAAAGGATGTTATCAAATCACTATGGCAGATATTAATCAAAGATAATGAATTGTATTTAATATCTGATCCAAAAAGTGCTTTACAAGAATGGACTCAAAGCAAAAACTTAGGTATTCCAACCTATAAGTTATCATCAAAAACTGGTAAAGCTCATAACCCCTTATTTGAAGTTATGGTTAAAGTTAAGACATTGACACCTCAATATGGTAAAGGTAAAACTCTAAAAATAGCTCAAAAAAATGCAGCACAACTTATGTTATCGACTATTTTGATAGACTAATTTTTCAGTTAATTTTCAACTATTCACTGTATTTATGCCTACTATCATATAAAAGTGATGATTTGATGCTTATAATATAAAAGCATCTATAAAACATAGAGGATATGCGTGATTCTTTAATAATATCAATGATTATTGTAGTTACAAACAAAACAATAAAAAAAATTTCCGCCTGTAAGCCAAGTAATCATAAACTTGCTGATTTTATTTACTAGTTTCACCAAACCAACCTTTAATTATACCATAAAATCTCAGTTTTGATAGGAATTTTAGAATTATAAGAGTTTTGGAATTAATAGAAGGTTTAGTATGATTAAGGCAATGAGCAGCAACAACTAAGGCAGATATAATCTATAGACGAAAAATACTCCATACTGAACTGTGTCTTATATAATCAAGTTCAAATTTATATACTGAATACAGTGTCAATAGTTGAACGTTTGCATAGTAAAGTTCTTTCAATTAAAAACAAGAGTTCATTTTTATGGTTACTAGCCTCAGTCTTCAATTGTAAATATCAAAAAAATTTTTGTCTTAAATAGCATTTAGCACTGAATAACATACCATTAATAACTTAGTTAATTCAGAAACTCAGAAATACAACAGGAAACATATTATTTATATTTTCTTTATTAAACTATTTATAATATTTCCATCTACCTGGTTCTTCCTAATCTAAAACTTATGTTTTATACAAAATACTGTATGTATTTTTTACTGCTAATATATCATAGAGGTGATAATTTACTCTATTAAGTAATAATTTAAAATCCGTAGAAGCAAGCATTTTTTAATAAATAAGATCTTTTTCAAAAAAAGCAAATGTAATTTGCTAGCAGCATTTGATGACGCTATTACACTGTGATTTCTACTTCATGTTTTAAGCTATAATCAGATTTTTAGCAAAATCTTAACAGTAAAAGCCTTATTGTTCATTTAGCAAATTAAGTTCTTGTAATATCTGTTTTATAGCTGTATCAATATTGATTTTTTCTGCTTGAGATAGTCCGTTAACTTGACCAAATTGCGGTACTAAAGTTTTTAGTGTTATGGCCTTCATCATATAAATTTTATGAGCAGTAAAGTAGTTGCAGCTTTAACTATCTTTGTTAAAGCATATAATTATGCAACACTATTATATCCAAAAAAGATTAGTATGATTTAAAGGAATAATATTGAATAAATATTCAAGGATATAAACTTTTATTGAAACCATTTTCTCTTCCATTCTTCCATAAAAAAAGGCAGATGTAATACTGTATACTTTTTATAAGCATTACCAATGATGCCATCCAAATAAAACTTAGCAATATAGACTATAATAAGCTTCTACTACTCGAACTGCTTTCTTTAGCTCGTGCTGCTGCTAGCTCTCCTACAGCTGAATGGGCTTTTAACACTTTCATCAGATAATTTATCTAAATTTCTTTCTTCTTCATTCTGAAGACAGCAAATTGCTTTTAAGTGATCATTACCTAATGACTCTAGTATTTTATATTTCAATTCATTTGGTAATATATTCCAAGATGGAGAATATTCTTGACATCTTGGTATTTTACTCTTCATTTCAGTTGATAATTGATCTAAAGATGCAGGATTTTTTGAATGATCTTCTTGACTAGCATCATTTAATATTTTATTTACTGCTTCATTTGCTTTAACTGCACTGAGCAATAATCCAGATCTTATTTGTAGTTTGGAAATAGAGTCCTCTAAATCATGTTTATAGATGCGTAATTGGTTTTTACAAGTCTCAAGAATAGGATTATTAACACACCTTGCTGGCATGTTACCACTTTTGAAACAAACATCAAAAATAGTGTAACTATTTCCACCAATTTTAGTATTTTTAGTTTTTGATATTTCTTCCTCGCATTCATTTTTAAATAGGTCAAGTGCTTGTGATGCTAATACAGTGTTACATATGGGATTCATTTTCTATGAAAGCATCTACATTAGTAATTTCCGGATTGGTATGCTTTAACTTAATAATATGAGCAACCAGTAACTTCATCATGTCTAGACATTGACTTGGACTATTAATAAATTCAGTACAAGCACTCTGGAATGGAGTAATACCAACATGATCTTTCGAATTGATATCAGCATTATAATCTAACAAAAGTTTTATAGTATTAGTTTGGCGTCCAAAAACAGCATTATGCAATGAAGTACTAAGTTTATAATCCCCTAAATTAGGATCAGCTCCATGCTTCAACAAAAGCCTTGCTATCTCTGTATTTCCCGTTATGGCAGCTGCAGATAAAGGATAACTGAAATCACTTAGTAAATTAACATTAGCCCCATGAGCCAATAAAAGCTTCACGATTTCCTCTCTTCCTTCATAAGATGCCCAGTATAACGGGCTACAGTTGTGAGAATCTTGTAAGTCAACCCTAGCTCCATGATTCAGCAACATCTGCGCAATATCTGTATAACCATACCTAGCAGCATAACGCAAAGAACATTCCATACTATTATTTTGTAAATTGACCTCAGCCCCATAATCTAGCAGAACCCTCACAATACTTATATGACCATATAGAGCAGCATAATGTAAAGCAGAGCTTCCATTATCGTCTACCAAATTGACATTGATACCTTCTTCCTCAAGGAGTCGTCTTACTTCATCAATATTTCCAGATTTAGCAGCTTCATGTAAATTCATAGTTACTCAATATTACTTCCTAAATATTATCTTTGTTAGTTAGCAAAAGTCCTACAGAACTATATGCCAGTAACATTATAAATTTAGTATGCAGGTAGTCAATCATAAATTGTATTAATACTCATCTATATTAGTTACTAACTTAAGTTTTAGACTAGAATGATATAATAATACATTACTAATAACTCTTTTCTTTGATTACCGCTTGGTATTAATCTTTTTGTTTGCGTTTCACTTCTCTTGGATCTATTCCTTTTGCCAGTAATGTCTTCAATTCTCTTGCTTTTTTTTCTAGCGTATCTAACGCATAGATATGCTCTTTAGCCCCTGGTTTTTATATTTCTTGTCTAAATAACTTGTTCCACTACTTGATACTCTTTAAAACCAGTCTACTTTTGATCTCTATAAACTGTTTTTTCATTCGGAGTCTACTTAGTGATTGATTTGTAAACTTTAATACTATTGAAGACATAATTACTATATAATTGATTATTATTAATAAGATAGATACTGTGGTTAAATAACTGATCAAATAATTATGCTTGTTTTATAGCAATTTTTTTGTGCTATTTCATTCATAATATATCTGACTTGAAAATAGCTTGGTTACCCTTAGGTTGTATGCGTTTCTTAATCATTAGTTTCACTTCTGAATTAAAAATTAGCGCTAAATTTCCTAAATTTTTATTATCCCTATTTTCGGCCTTTTGCTTTAATTTTTTTGTAATTTTGACAAATTTTGTAAATTTAATTATAGTTAAAGTTGAATATTGAAAAATTAATGAAAGTTAACACAAGTTAATAGTAGGTTCTATAAAGTGTGAAAGTTAACGAAAATTAGCTTTTCTTCTTCTTTATATTGAATATGACTTTCAACCTTTTTCATTAGGGTATGATTACTAGTATCATTGTCTATAGGTAAAATTGGTCTTGTAAGGCAGATAGAATCAGTATGAAGATGAAAATAAGTTTTGTATAAAACTGGTTATGCACCCTATATTCTATCTTTTAAATAAAAATTTTAGAATAATTTGTAAAAATATTCTAAAATCACTGCTATAGCTGTATTTTTGGAGGCAAAAAGTGCAACATATAGTACTCAATATTACAACTATTAGTTGTAATGTTACTAAAAATAATAGTGTCAATAATGACACAATTTTTTACCATGTTAATTGATAAAGTATATGTTGAACTCTCTATTAGACTTATATTGCAATGTCAGTGCATCTTCTGGTGTTAGTGGATAAAATTCTTCTAGCCTTTTTCTTTTGAAATAGCATTTTTTATCATTCAAAACTCTGAGAATATTTAATGATTCATGTCTGTGATCTTCAATTGAAATTTCATTTTTAAAATCATTTTTGTTGTTCTCTACTAACTCACTAGACTAGATATATTAGATTTTTTTATATCTCTATATATGTCCCTGACAAAAGTTTCAGGTTGACCTGAAATTTCTTTTGCATTGGAGCAAAAATTTTTTTCTGGTAAGGTTATAATTTCGCCTTTTTCACTATACTGCTGAAAATTTTTAAATTGTTGTTATAATAGCGCTGCAGTCTAAATACTATGAATGATAGGAATTATTTACAGGTTTTACTTAAAGCTTTGCCATTATCTCCAATCAGATTTTTCCACTCTGCTGATATAAAATTTCCAATAAAATAGTAAAAAATTGTGTCATTATTAACACTGTTACTTTTAGTAAAATTACAACTATTGGTTATAATATCGAATATTATATGTTGCACTTTTTGCCTCCAAAAATACAGCTATAGCAGGTAGTTTTAGAATTTTTTTATAAATTATTCTAAAATTGTTATTCAAAAGTTCGAATATAGGGAGCATAATAACT
Source organism: Orientia chuto str. Dubai (assembly GCF_000964595.1). Classification (GTDB taxonomy): domain Bacteria; phylum Pseudomonadota; class Alphaproteobacteria; order Rickettsiales; family Rickettsiaceae; genus Orientia; species Orientia mediorientalis. Next base: position 26,224 of record NZ_LANP01000011.1, read on the forward strand.
CTTATGCGCAAAACCTATTTTCATCTTCATACTGATTCTATCTGCCTTACAAGACCAATTTTACCTATAGACAATGATATAATGTAAACACATGCTAAGTGTTTTTCAAAAATTTAAAGAAAGACCATGGTATAGCAGCAATATGTACTAAAATATACCATTCTTAGCTACTCTTTTTTGAAAGGATAGCTAGTGTAACTTAAAGTCCTATGACAACATATACTAAGTTAAAATGCAACAAGGAAGAAACTAAAAACAAGAAATACACTTGGATATTAACTATACAAAACCAATTACAATAATACTTTAAAGCTACTTTGAGTTATTCTAAATCAGCGCTTAGTTTTTACAGTATTAGGAGATATAGTCATTGTAATAGCCTGGCCCTGCATTTTAGGAAAAGATTCTATTTTACCTTCTTCTTGGCATGCATTAATAATATTATCAAGTATTTGCTTTCCAAATTCAGTATGTATTATTTCTCTTCCCTTGAATATCACAGTTACATTTACCTTATTATTTTTGCTTAAAAATTGCTTAATGTTTCTTATCTTAATTGCAAGATCTCCAGCAGCAATATTAGGACGCAGCTTAATTTCCTTTACGGAAGTTCTTACCTGCTTTTTTTTTGCTTGTTGAGCTTTTTTCTTAATTTCATATTTGAACTTACTGTAGTCCAATATTTTACACAACGGTAAATCAGATTGAGAAAACTCTACTAAATCTAATCCTGCTATCTCTGCCTTATTAAGTGCCTCTAACAATGATACTATACCAACCATGTTGCCATTTTCATCAATAAGTCTAACTTGTTTAGCCTTAATTTCACCATTTACCTTCAAATGATGGTTATTTTTACTTGTGGAAATAAAATTTCTCCTTAATTAATTAATCTTATTTGTTTTCTTAATGTGAGCAATTAACTCACTGCTACTCATAACTTGTTGTTCCTGAGTTCCTAGTCTTCTTATAACTACTTTCCCCGATTCTACTTCTTTCTTTCCAAGAATAGCAATTAAAGGAACTTTCATTGCAAAAAAACTACGTATTTTATAATTAATTTTCTGACTAGAAATGTCAAGCTTAGACCTAATGTTATTGTTAATTAATTCATTATGTAGTTGTTTTGCATAATTACTTGATTCATCTGTGATTGTTGCTATAGCAACTTGTATTGGAGCTAGCCATACTGGCAACTTGCCAGAATAATGTTCGATTAATATACCAATGAACCTTTCAAGCGATCCTAATATTGCTCGATGCAATATTACTGGGCGTTTTTTAGTTCCTTCAGCAGTAATATAGCTAGCATCGAGTCGTTCTGGTAATATAAAATCTACCTGCAAAGTACCACATTGCCACTCACGACCAATAGCATCTGTTAATATAAACTCAAGCTTAGGGCCATAAAAAGCTCCTTCGCCGCGATTAATAGTATATTTATCTTCTAATATCTCAATAGCATAAATTAAAGCTTGCTCAGCCTTATCCCATATTTCACTTGTACCAGCATAATTTTTAGGTCTATCTGAAAACTTAATTCTCACCTCTGAAAATCCAAAATCTTGATATATTAACTTTAGTAAATGGTAAAATTTTATTGTTTCATCAGTTATTTGATCTTCTGTACAAAAAATATGAGCATCATCTTGGATAAAACTTCGCACTCTCATCAAACCGTATAATGCTCCTGAAGGCTCATAGCGATGACAAGCACCAAATTCAGCCATACGCAATGGTAAGTCCCTATAGCTTCTTGTCGTATAATTAAAAATCTGTATATGTCCAGGACAATTCATTGGTTTTAATGCAAGATTTTTATCTTGAATTAGATCTTGGCTAGCAGTGTTGGTATTTAAAGTAAACATGCTTTCTCGAAATTTTTCCCAATGCCCAGATTTTTCCCATAATTTTTGATTTAATACCATAGGAGTATTAACTTCAATATAGCCGGACCGTTGAATTTGATAGCTAATATAGTTTTTAATAATTGAAAAAATAGTCCACCCCTTATCATGCCAGAATGGTATACCTTGTGCTTCATCCTGAAAATGAAACAATTCAAGTTCACGACCAAGCTTTCTGTGATCTCGCCTTTGAGCATCAGCTATTCTATTCAAGTAAGCATCAAGATCTGATTTTTTTCCCCAAGCTGTACCATAAATCCTTTGTAAAACTGCATTTTTACTATCACCACGCCAATATGATCCTGCTACTTTAGTTAACTTAAAATATTTTGAGCAATGACCTGTACTTGGTGCATGAGGCCCACGACATAGATCTATAAAATCTCCTTGTCTATATATACTTATTTCTTCAGATTCAGGAATTTCATCAATCAACTTCACCTTATAAAACTCTTTTTGCTGCTTAAAAAACTCTATTGCTTTGCTGCGTAACCATACCTCTCGTCTGATCAAATAATTTTTAGCAATAATATCTTTCATTTCTTGCTCAATAGCTTCTAAATCCATGCTAGTAAATGGCTTTTCGCTAGCAAAATCATAATAAAATCCATCTTTGATTACAGGTCCAATAACTACTTGAGTATTTGGAAATAATTTTTTAACTGCTTGAGCTAAAGTATGAGCAGTATCATGGCGAAGAATTTTTATTCCTTCAGCACTATCAACAGTAATAATTTTTACTGTTGCATTATTGATAATTGGTATATAAAGATCCTTTAATTCATTATTTACCTCAATAGCAACAGCTTTTTTAAATAACGAAATAGACAGCGACTGAACAATTTCTTGACCAGTAACTCCTGCTTTATATTGCTTAACTGTTCCATCATGGAAAATAATATTAATCATGTATATTACTAAATATCTCTAAACCAATTATTTTTAAAGTTCTAATATTATATTGAAAATAATATAATATTAATTAGACATATATGCTTTATAAAGCATTTTTAGAATTATAGTTAAAAAACTTGTTTATTAACAATAAAAATTGGTAAAATTTACATACTATTAACTAAAATTATACAGAATTCATTTTTTTTATAAAAACACAATACGATGCGAATGCCACATTGGCCAATTCCTTGGCGTAATCATAAAAAATATGATCTTACTCGAATAAAATTGTTGCTATCTGCTTTACAAAATCCACATCTTGAACTGCCACCAGTAATACATGTTGCTGGGACTAACGGCAAAGGCTCCACTAATGCTTATTTAAGAGCAATATTTGAGTCTTCAGGTTATAAAGTACATAGTTACATTTCTCCGCATCTATTACATTTTAATGAAAGAATTACAATTGCATCTAATTATATTGATGATCGGTATTTATTTAATATTATTGAAAGAACTAGAATTGCAGCATCTAAGATTAATATAGCTCCTACTTTTTTTGAAGGCACAACAGCTGCTGCATTTTTAGCATTTGCAGAAAATAAGGCCGATATTTTACTATTGGAGACTGGAATGGGTGGAAGACTTGACTCAACAAATGTAATAGATAATCCTATTGCTACAATAATTACACCGATTTCTTACGATCACATGGAGTATCTTGGTCCTACACTAAATACTATTGCTACTGAGAAAGCTGGTATTATTAAGGCTAATGCTCCTTGTATTATTAGCTGTCAAGTGCAGCAAGTATATGATCTTTTGATAGATTATGCTGTGAAAGTAAAAGCAATCCCTATAGTCTATGAATATGATTTTGGCATTCAAAAACAAAATGATAGTTTTAAGTTTTTATCCCATAATTTTACTCATCAATTTTCTCTACCATCTCTGCTAGGAGATCATCAGGTTATAAATGCTGCTACTGCTATTGCAACATGTAAAGTTATAACTAATCATTTCAATTTTAGTACTGATAATATTCAGAAAGGTATAAGTAATGCTACTTGGCCAGGAAGATTAGAGAAAATTGATCTATCGCAATATGATAAAATTTCTAACTTGATTATGCGAGCTTTAGATAAAAAAAAGTGTATTATAAAACAGCAGCATATGCCACAAATTTGGCTTGATGGCGCACATAATATAGGAGGAGCGCAGTCACTATCAAATTTTATTAGAGAAAATTTAGCATCGCCAATATACTTGATTTTAGGTATGACAAAAAATAGAGAAGTAAAGCCATTTTTATCATATTTTGCAGATATTATTACTCAGGTGTTTACAGTTAGCGTAATAGCTGAGCCAGCTAGTTATAGCGCTGAAGCACTAGCTATATATGTTAACGATATGAAACTTATATCTACTCCTACTGAATCATTAATTGATGCTATAGTTGCAGCTATTAAATCTAGCCAAGATTTTGAACAGCAACAAGGTAACATAATTATTACTGGCTCATTGTTTTTAATATGCGATTTTTATAATTTAGTTCGAAGTTAATACAGATTTGTTTATTTTAAACTAACCTGTATTAAATGAAGCTTTGAAAATTGCAAAATTATTCTTTTTGCATTAGATTTTTTGTTAGAAATTTTTTCGTATTAGAACTTTTCTTCTTTATACTAGATTCATTTAAATCAGTTTTCATGCTAACACTGTTCTCTGCGCTATCCTGTGCTATTTGCTTGTCAGCACTAGTTTCGCTTTTTTCTATATTATTTAAAGCATCAGTTATTATTTTAACATTAGCAGCATCATACAAAGCAGTTGCATATTTTTCAGCTCTAAGGTTGAATGTATATTCATCTACTTCCTCTTTGCTTGGTATATGTGGAGCTTTGCTATTTAATTTTATAAGCTGCCATGTTCCTTTAGAAAACTGAATAGGTTCAGATATACCACCCTCCTGCAGTGCAAAAACAGACTCTGGCAAATCTCCTTGAAAAAACCAACGCTCAATTACACCACCATTTTCTTTTGTCTCTTTATCTAGAGATTCTTCTTTTGCAATCTTTTCAAAAGATTCACCTTTATTGAGCTTATCTTTAATTTCTTGAGCTTTTTCTTGGTTGCTTAGTACAATATGGCTAATTTTAACTTTTGTACTAGAAAACTGCTTTTGAAAAAATGGATACTCATCTTCTTTTAAAGTTGGAACATTTTTCTTTAATAATATTTGTACTGCTAAGGCACGTTTTAGCATTTTTAATGCTTCCTGAAAAGTAACATCATTTTCAATATTTAGCTTTTTAACTTCTTCTTCCAGCAATTTATCCATAACATAAGCTTTAATTAAAGCCTGTTGCTGCTGCAATGAATATGCATAAAAGTTACCCACAGTCTCATTGAAGTATGATGCTATATCTGATATACTAACTTGCTTATTATTATAAGCTACAACAATCTTGTTTCCTTGTTCAGTTAATTGATTTACTTTATTATTAACTACAACCTTACCTTGATTGATATCTTGAGCTTGACATGAAGTAGCTAACAGCAGTGCAGTAGCAATTGAAACATTGGTAATGAGGTTCTTTATCATAGTTTTTAATATTTACTAATTCTTTAATACTTAAAACTTTTAACTATTAAAATAACATTAGTCAACTAAATTAAAATAATCAGCTTATGAATACTTTTAAAAGTACATATTTTGTTGTATGTATATCTAAAAATGTTAAATTTAATAATTTAATATATTCAGCTGCATATAACTAATTAAATTCTTTACTTTCCATTGTACAGCCTATAATAAAAGAAAATAATTTCAAAATTGATATAGTACAAATATTTTAGAATAATGCTAAAATTTATAAGAAGTATATTTAAAACATCTAGCGATAGAATTATCGCTGATCTTAGGTCAAAAATTCAACATATTCATAGTATTGAAAGTACTTTAGCTCAACTTAGTAATGGTGAATTAAGAAATAAAACCAGTGAGTTTAAAGCACGTTTAGCTAATAATGAACCTATAGATAGTATGCAATATGAAGCTTTTGCAGTAGTAAAAGAAGCAGCAAAAAGAACTACAGGGATGCAGCACTATGATGAACAGCTCATTGGAGGAATATTGCTACATCAAGGTAAAGTTGTTGAAATGAGTACAGGTGAAGGAAAAACCTTAGTGGCAACATTACCATCCTATTTAAATGCACTTATGGGTAAGGGAGTTCATATTGTTACAGTAAATGACTATTTAGCTCAAAGAGATAGCGATTGGATGGGAACAATTCACAGGTTTTTGAATATAACAGTGGGTTGTATTACTAGTAATACAGCAGAGTCCTCAAGAAGAATTGCTTATAACAGTGATATTACTTATGTTACTAATAATGAGCTTGGATTTGACTTTTTACGAGATAATATGCAATTTAATAATAAATCAAAAGTTCAAAGAAGTTGTAACTATGCTATTATTGATGAAATAGACTCAATTCTGATTGATGAAGCTAGAACTCCTCTAATTATTTCTGGACCTGTAAGTGATAACACATCATTATATCCAATAATTAACCAATTAATAACAAAGCTTAATAAAGATGATTATGAAAAAGATGAAAAATTACGTAATGTTACTCTGACAGATTTAGGAATCAATAAATTAGAAAAAATGCTTATTGAAGCTAATTTATTCGCAGCTAATAGTAGTAGTTTGTATGATTTTGAAAACATGCATTTAATTCACTATATTAATCAATCTCTAAAAGCACATACACTTTTTCGCCGTAACGTTGATTATTTAGTTAAAAATGGCAAAGTTATTATAATTGATGAATTTACTGGCCGAACCATGGATAGTCGAAGATATTCTGAAGGACTACATCAAGCTCTAGAAGCTAAAGAAAAAGTTGAAATCCAAAATGAAAATCAAACATTAGCATCAATTACCTTTCAAAACTACTTTAGAATGTATACAAAGCTATCAGGTATGACTGGAACTGCTATAACTGAAGCTACAGAACTAAAAGAGATATATAACTTAGATGTTGTACCTATACCAACTCATAAAACAGTACAAAGAATAGATTATGATGATGAAATATATAGCACTAAGAAAGATAAATATAGCGCAATAATTCAGCTTATTCAACAGTGCTATGCTAAAGGTCAGCCAGTACTTGTTGGTACTGTTAGTATTGAAAAGTCTGAAGAATTATCTAAGCTATTGCATAGTAAAAAAATTCCTCACAATGTTCTTAATGCTAAACATCACGATAAAGAGGCTTATATTATTGCTCAAGCAGGTAGATTAAAAGCAGTTACTATAGCTACAAATATGGCAGGTCGTGGCACAGACATAATGCTAGGAGGAAACGCTGAAATGCTTGTAGATCGAGCTAATTTAGCTGAAGAAGAATATCAGAAAAAGTTGGAAAAAACTAAGATCCAAACAGAAAAAGAGAAGGAGCAAGTCATTAAAGCAGGAGGGCTTTTTGTAGTTGGTACTGAAAGGCATGAGAGTCGAAGAATAGATAATCAGTTACGTGGAAGATGTGGGCGGCAAGGCGATCCAGGACAAACAAAATTCTTTTTATCTTTAGAAGATGATTTAATGCGAATTTTTGCTTCTGATAGAGTTGCAAAAATTTTACGTACAATAGGATTAAAAGATGGAGAAGCTATTCATCATCCTTTAATTAATAGATCTTTAGCAACTGCACAACAAAAAATTGAAGCCCAAAATTATGAAATCAGAAAAAATTTGTTAAAGTATGACAATGTAATGAATGATCAGAGAAGAGTAATATATGAACAGCGTAATGAAGCTATTAGCTCTGATAATGTAAACGAAATATTATATAATTTAACTGAAGAATTAGTTATAGAAACTGTACATAACTTTATTCCACCAAAATCATATAAAGAGGATTGGAACATTCAAGAACTAGTTAAAGAATATCAGCGTATATTTAATGTTAAGCTACAAATGGATTCTATTGAAAGTGCTTCTAATTCACATGAAGTTATAGAATATCTTACTAAGACTGCTTTTGATATATATAAACAGCAGCAGCAAGATTATTCAGCAAAATCAGCTAATGAAGCTATTAAACATATTTTTATTAAAACTTTAGATCAAATTTGGAAAGAACATTTATATACATTAGATCATCTAAAACAAGGAATATCTTTAAGAGCATATGGGCAAAAAGATCCACTTAGTGAATATAAAAGAGAAGCATTTAATTTGTTCACACAAATGCTATTAAATTTAAAATATCTTTTTATTCAAAGAGTAGCTCGTTTGCATATTGATGTAGATTCTTCATTAAATTCTAGTTCTTTATTAAATATATTAGGCAATAATTTTCAAGGTAAGGACATTAACCCTACACCAACGGATATTTCTAAGTATTTGGGAAAAATATCTCGCAATCAATTATGCCCATGCAATTCAGGAAAAAAATTTAAACATTGCCATGGTGCATTAAAATAAAAGCTAATGAACTGCTATTCAAAATGATGATGGTTGTACGTTTGGATTTTTTATTACTATTACGGTTAGCAGTGGTAGCATTATTATTAACAGTATTGCTGAAATCTGGTTTCTTCTGCTTTGTTTGTGTACCTTCTTGAGCAGTAGTTTCTTCTAATACTGTAGTAACAATCAGCTTTTCATGGATTTTTTTTTGTGAAATCTCACTCTTAGCTACATCAAAATTTTTTTCTTTAGATAGTCTAAATAAACTATCTGAACTACTAAGTTTATCTGCACGTTCAGCAAGTTTGCTTATATCTATACCATCTGCTTGAATAGTGGAATCAACTATACTTTTAGCTACATCAAGATTTTTTTCTTTAGATGTTCTAAATAATAAACTATCTGAACTACTAAGTTTGTCTGCACGTTCAACAAGTTTGTCCATATCTATACCGTCTGCTTGAATAGTAGAATCAAGCAGACTCTTAGCTGCTTTAAGACCTTCCTCTTGATTATTTGTAGATGGTTTAAGCAAACTATCTGAAGAACAAAGATTATTTGCACGTTGAGATAATATGCTAAACTCAGTTGTTAGTTCCTTAAGATATGTAGCAAGCATTTCCCTAGCTTTTGTAATATCTTCTTTACTATTTAGCGGCATGGCACTTAAATGACAAGCTGTTTTTTCTAATGCATGCAACTTTGCAGAACTAGCCTTTATAAAATTTATGTCTTGGCTTGTTAAAGCAGATGAAATGTCACTGTTATAACATGGTGTAATATCCATATTACTGTAACTCTTTGCTAAATCATTAAGTTTAGGATATTTATCCATTTTCTTGGAATCTGGAGTACTTTCAACATCATGTTCAGTATTTGCTATTGTTTCTTCTGATTTTGATTTTTTTATAATTTTATCTAAAGCATATATTAGCAATGATGAAACTAAGATTATTGGAGCAATAACCTTTCCTACTGTAGGTATAGCTATTGAAAGAAGTGCGAATTCTGTTTTACGAGCTACAATATATTTTTGCACACATTTTACTTGCTCAAGCAGCATCTTTAAAACTTCTTTAAGCACCTCTTTAGCAGTTTCAATACCAGAATACTTGTCACTACTAATTATACTTTTTATTTTATCACAGCTTTTTTTTGTTTCTTGAGAAAATTTTGTATAAAACTCTTCACTATCTTTAATAAGATCTTTTCCATAATCCTTAATTTCTGATAATACTGCATCTGTTGTCCATTGTAAAAAACCTAGAGTCTGGTGAAGCGTTTGATTTAAAGTAATCATAAAATTTTTAATATTTTCTAAGTTAAATGTTTAATAACCACCATAGTAAGAAAATCGACTAATAAATCTAAATAAATGTCGTCATTTCTTATTTTTTCTTAAAAAAGTTGGTATTTCATAAATATTTTCTTCAGCTTCCACCTTGATAAACTCTTGGTTTTCACTTTCTTTATCCTTGATAGTTGAATAATCAGATTTTATACTACGCCACATTCTAGCAAAAATTGACATTCTAGTTTTTGTTGGTGCGCCCTCTAACTGCATAGTTGAAGAAGAATACAGTGATGATAAGCTATTATCTTTATGTAATTGATGATTAATAGTATCATTGGCTGCATTAGTAGCATTAGCTAAACTATGATCTACTACATTACTATTTAATTCAGATGCTTTAGCATGCTCGAAATTAACAGAATAAGCATCTGCGTTTGTATCTTCATTTGCATCTTCGTTTGTATCATTTACTGATTTTTTATCCTCCGGTAATTGATTACTAATAGAGGAAGCAACCACTGATATCTTAATTTTTCCTTGTAGATCTGGATTAAATGTTGCACCAAATATAATACTAGAATCATCATCATCTATTTCCTTACGAATATGATTTACTGCTTCATCAACTTCCATTAAAGTCATGTCATTTCCACCAGTAATATGAATCAATACTCCTTTTGCTTTTTTTATTGAAGAATTATCAAGCAAGGGATTAGATATAGCAGTTTCTGCTGCCTTAATAGCTCTATCCTCTCCGCTAGCTTCTCCAGTCCCCATCATTGATTTACCGCCTTTCTTAATAATAGTAACAACATCAGCGAAATCTAAATTAATTAACCCTGGTAAATTAATTAAATTGGTCATATTAGTTACTGCATCAGTTAACACTGTATCAGCCATCTTAAAAGCTTCAACAAAAGTAGTAACCTGATTACTGACTCTAAACAAATATTGGTTTGGAATTATTATTACAGTATCAACATATTTTTGTAACTCTTCAATCCCAGCTTCAGCAATCTTCATTCGTTGGCCGCCTTCAAGAGTGAATGGCTTTGTTACAACGGCAACAGTAAGAATTCCAAGTTCTTTAGCAATTCGTGCAACTACTGGAGCAGCTCCAGTTCCAGTTCCCCCTCCCATACCAGCTGCAATAAATATCATATTACTATTTTCGATCTTATTTTTGATCTCATCATATGATTTCTCTGCTGCAGCAGCTCCTACACTAGGATCAGCCCCAGCTCCCATAGTACTTTCCCCAAGCTGAATTTTATCTTTTGCTAAAGACATGCTTAATGCTTGAGCATCTGTGTTAGCTACAATGAAGTTTACCCCCTGTAAATTGGAAGTAATCATATTGTCTATAGCATTACTTCCGCCACCTCCTACTCCAAATACAGTGATTACTGGAGCATCTCTTAAATTTTCTGGAGTTTTCGAATCTGTGCTCATAAAAAAAATCTGATCTTAGTAAATCTCAACCATCAAAAATTGCTTATATTCAACAATACCTTTTAATAGAGCTACACTAAATAATATGTAATTATCATTCTTGATTTAAGATATAGCCTACTTGATAATAACATATCCAGCTCAATTATAAAATATAAATTTCTAAATACTAAGCAGAAATTCTTTGAATTCTTGCATTACAGTTCTGCAATTTTTTTACTAAAAATTCATAACCTCTGTCTAAGTGATGTACATGTGTAACTCTAGTAAGTCCATCAGCTGATAATCCAGCTAAAATTAAAGATACTGAAGCTCTAAGATCAGTTGCTACTACCTCGGTACCATGTAACTTTTTTACTCCTGTAACTATTGCTTTTCTATCTTGAATAACAATATTAGCACCCATTTTAATTAGTTCAAATGCATGCTTATAGCGATTTTCATATATGTTTTCAGTAATAACTGATACTCCTTGTGCAATAGACATTAAACTCATAAATTGAGCTTGAAGATCAGTAGGAAAATTCGGGTATGGATTAGTTTGTACGTTAACCTGCTTAATAATACTAGCTCCTTCGATAATTAAACTATTTTTACTTTGATATTGTATTATTGCACCTGATAACTGCAGTTTAACAATTACTGACTTCAGATGATCAAATATAACATTGTTAAGTTGAATTTTCCCTTTTGTTATTGCTGCTGCTATCATATAAGTACCAGCTTCAATGCGGTCAGGAATAATGCTATAGTTAGTACCATTGAGCTCTTTTACTCCTACAATACTAATATTAGCAGTGCCAATACCATTAATATCGGCTCCCATTTTTCTTAAACAGTAACATAAATCAACAATTTCAGGCTCTTGAGCACAATTAGTAAGTTTAGTACTACCTTTAGCTAAAACTGCAATCATAATAGCAGTAATAGTTGCTCCTACAGAAATCTTATTGAACGTAAAGTTTATTCCATATAGTTTACTGCTACAATTAGCACTAATATATACATCATCTACTTGAATATTTGCTCCAAATGCTTCTAGCACTGCTACATGTAGATCAATGCGCCTTCGACCAATTGCACATCCTCCTGGTAATGCAATTTTAGCTCGTCCAAGACGTAATAACAAAGGAACTAATATCCAAATAGAAGCCCTTGTTTTTTTTACTAAATCGCATGGAAAAACAAAATCATTTGTAATTTTATCAGCTGTTAAGGCAATAGTACCATCTCCTATAACTTCTACCAGTACACCGCAATTTTTTAACAGAGATAATATATCACTAACATCTGATAATTGTGGTATATTACTCACCACTAAAGTCTTTGAACTTAATAAGCATGCTATTATAATTGGCAACGCAGCATTTTTGGCACCACTAATATTTACTTCACCCCTTAATGAACATCCTCCTTCAACTAATATATTGCCCACTTTAAATGTTATAGATTATTAATATTTCTAATTGTTATTAGAGCAAACTTTATTTTACATATAAATAAAAAACATTCAATTTAAAGCGTTATTAGCGCTAGTTTTGAATAAAAAAGCACATATATTAAACATATCTAAGAATACTAGAAAGACTACTAGAACGCCTAGAATAAGGTATTCAGAGATTCTGAGTTTTGCTATAAAATACAGGTAGATTACACAGAAGCTTACAATAATAAAAGACTATCACAGATATTTTTTGGTCAATTGCCAGAAGCAATAGAAAATTTTGATTTAGCTATTAAAAATGATTCTAAATATTGTTATAGAATACGACAAAATGTTAAAAAAATTAATGAATTAGAGAATTTTATTGCAGCAAAAGAATATGAGCAAAAACTACAGATGTTGAAAAAGTACTCTTGATTGATGAATTTTCAGAATCAAGGTCATTTTACTAGAGGATCACAGCTAGTTGCTCATAAGTTAAGAATGTTTGGCCAAGGTAGTGCTAATGTTCTAACAATTGGCTTTGGATTATCGATATTCTGGATTCTATGGCGACTATATCAAAAACTATTTTTAAGTAGCTTGTATTATTTTGCGATCGAGAGATATGTACAGCTTAAGCTAGCAATTGGTGAACATTTTTATGATATCGATGAAATAGGTATTAAATTCTATAGTTTAATGCTTAAAAAATGGATTTATCTCAACGCTCAAGACTTTGTGTATAAGTTTTATAGGACAACATGGATTGAGAATATACAAATTATGGCAATTTTTAATCAATTCAGCATTGTTAGAAGGATTAGTTGTTTTTACTATTGGTGCAATAATCTCAATTGTTTTCTTTATTGCTCAAGGCAAAAAAACGGTTATTAAGGCCAAAATTAGAGGTGCTGATCTTGTAGACTATAATACTTAGCTAAAATGCTAAAAAGAGCTAAAAAGGCCTCAAAATCAATTTTGCAGGCTTCCATTAGTAAAGGATAGCGAAAGACAACACATTCTTATTACCGGTACTCTGGTTCTGGAAAAATGCTTAATGAATTGCTACCTCAAATTCGATTGCAGCGAGCAATAATTGTTGACCTTACGGTGCTTTTATTATAGATTTTTATTCGATGTGATAAGCTACTTAATCCACTTGAGACAAACGTGAACATTGGTACCTTGGAATGATTGTTTCATAGCTGATTTTCATGATATAGCCAATAGCTTTAGTAGCTATAATCCTAGAATCGATAACTTTTTTACTAAAAACGCTGAATTAGTCTTAGCTGAGGCAGTGAAGCTATATCAAAAGGATATTAAACAACTCATAGATACAATTATTTACTCTGATAATAGACAATTTGCAAAAGCATTTAGAAACACAGCTGTAGCAGGTATTATAAGCGAAAGTGCCCCTGAAACTTCTTCTGGGATTCAGTCTACTCTTGGAAAGAATATTACTTCACTGCAATACTTAAAACCTGGTGGTAAGTTTAGTATAAAAGAATGGTTTTCCAATGAAACAGGATGGCTATTTATTACTGCATCTCCAGCTCAA
>NZ_LANP01000012.1 GCF_000964595.1 Orientia chuto str. Dubai
ATATAGTTATAATGATTATGCCCCTATATTCGACCTTTTGAATAACAATTTTAGAATAATTTATAAAAATATTCTAAAACTACCTGCTATAGCTGTATTTTTGGAGACAAAAAGTGCAACATATAGTATGCGATATATAACCAATAAATGAATTTCAAAATGATTTTAAAAATGATGTACAAATTTCAATTGAAGATGGTAGACATGAATCATTAAATATTCTCAGAGTGTTGAATGATGAAAAATGCTATTTCAAAAGAAAAAGGCTAGAAGAATTTTATCCACTAATACCTAAACACCAAAAGATGCACTTACATTGCAATATAAGTCTAATAGAGAGTTCAACATAACTATATGGCAAAAGCGTTAGCAAATGAATTACGTGATACTGACAAAGCAGATAGTGGTAACTTTAAATTTAATGATATAGGAAATCTTATTAAAATGAGCCCAGATCCTAGTAAAGAAGGTCAGTTAAAGCTTAAACTAGCACTTTCGAAGCTGATATGGCTTATAAAATTTTAACCTCTTCAAATGTTATCTCTTGTTTTTCTTTTATACGCTTCTCATTTTCCTCTATATATTTTTTTCTTACTTCTCTCGGATCTATTTCTTTCGTCTTACGCCAGTAATGTTTGTATTCCCTTGCTTTTTTTCTGCATATCTAATGCATAGATATGCTCCTATCTTTAGCTCCTGTTTTCTATATTTCTATCTAACTAAATAAAATATTTCTATTAATTCTAAAATCCATAATCAAAGTTTTTTATAGAGTATCTCTTATTTGTTTTGTTTAGCCGTTTTCTTCATATCTAATCCTAAACTGAGGTTAAAGAACATATTTTTCACATGATAAAATATCTTTTCATATTTTACTAAATAGAGGTATAATTTTAAGTATAATAACATAAATTGGAGGAATTTAATTTATGAATATTATAATTTCTGGATTACCACAATATAATTATTTAAAATTTAATTTAAATCAATATGTTAATAATAAGCTTGTTGTAGTAGCTAATAAGTATTTTGATAATGTAAAAGCTCCAAACGTTCATTTTAGTAAGGAAGAACACAATCAGTTTAAATGTCATATTATAGTTAATCCTATTACCAAAAATCATCGTATCATTAATAGTACAGGGCACTCAAATAATATATTTGCGAGTTTTGATCTTGCATGTACTAAATTAGAACAACAACTTAGACGATACAAATCTAAACTTAAAGATAATCATGGCAAAACAAAACTTTGTCAGTCATAAAAGATATAGCTAATTTTTAGCTATATCTAATTTAGCATTGTAAATTGCTACTTTTACGCATTTATACTTGTTATATTTTGTGTTAGCATCTGTAGTCAAAAATATGCTTTAAAAAGCAAAACTCATAAGTAAATTAAACAACATAATTAATAGAGATTTACTACTAAAAAAATATGTAAAAAAAATTGATAATAGCCTATTAAGATTAAGGAATTAAGTTATATAAATACTATGGTGAACTTTTAATATAAAGCAAGAAATAAGATATGCCAACCCTCCAGTAACAATTTTAGTTAGTAGCGAAATTATTTTAAATAGAATAGTAGCTTTATTATATAACATAATATTACTTATAAAGTAAATTGTTACCGCCATAATTATGCATGATATTAACAACTTGGCTATAAATATAACAGTTGATTTTGTAAACTTATAATATCCATATTTATTAGTAGCAACTAATACCAATATAATATTAACCCACAGTGATATTGAATTACTTAAAACAATACTAATATAACCAAAAAATTGCATTAATAATATACTAAGAATGATATTTAATAAAGATGAACATATAGCAATTTGCATAGGTGTTTTAGTATCGTGATTTGCATAAAATACTGGAGTTATAACCTTAGCAATAATATACGTTGGTAATCCAATGGTAGAAATAGTAATTACTAAAGATATTTTTTGAATATTTGCTATTGTAAATGTTCCACACTGATAAACTAATTCAGTAATTGGATTTGACAACATTCCAATTATAACAGCAGTAGGTAATGCTAAAAAACAACTAAAATTTATCATATCTTTTTGCAATATAGCAGCTTGATTAACTAATCCTTGTTTATATAGCTTTGATAATTCTGGTAATAAAACTGTGTTAATACTTATGCCTACAATTGCTAAAGGTAGCTGATAAATCCTATCTGCATATGATAGGACTGATATTCCACCTGAAAAAAAACTAGATATACCTTGAGAAATAAAATTACTAACTTGTGATACCCCAGAACTTAGCATTGAATAAACCAACTTATTTCCAAAAGATTTTACACTTTCATCTAATTTATCAAGCTTAAAAAATAATTTAATCCTAGCTCGCCTTAAATGAAAATACATAAATAATACTTGTACAAAGCCAGCTATAATTACTGAGCAACAAATTGCTACTTCCAATGAAGTAAAATTACTACTAAAATATGTTCCTACTATAATAAATAAATTTAAAAAAACTGGAGAAAAAGCTAAAATAGTAAATTTACCTATTGAGTTTAACACTTCACCGATAAATACTACTATCGAAGCTAATATAGTGTAAAAAATCGTTATTCTACATAATAAAATTGTAATTTTCATCTTACTTTCAATAGATAAAAAACCAGGAACACATACAAATATAATACATGGCATGATAAGCTGAATAAAAATTACAAGTGCAATTAAAAAAATAATAAATATAGTAAAAATATTGCTAGCAAATTGCTCTGCAGATTTCCTAGAATCTATCAATTTTGCACTGAAGAACGACACAAAATTATAAAAAAATGCTTTTTCTCCTAAAGCAATACGCATCAAGTTAGGCAACTTTAATGCAAATAAAACACTATCTGATAATTCACTAACACCAAATAAAGAAGCAATAAAAAGCTCGCGTAAAAATCCTGAAATTCTTGAAATAATGGTTAAGATCGCTACTACAATGCTAGATTTTAATAATTTCAAGACTTTATCCTGTATTACAATTGACTCTTAAATAGCAAATTTATGAACTAGAGCTTCCCAATAATATCATAAATTTTAAAAACAGCAATGTTACTTATTTTTAATTTTAAAGAGTATTAACTTATCAACCTCAGTTTTAGATTAGATAAAAGGACTTAGAGAGGTAAACTTAAATAAAAATAGTTAGTTTGAAAAGGATAAAAGATTCTCCTAATAGAAAAGTAAAAAAATTCTCAAAGAAAAGGATACATCCAATAAAAAGATATAACAGCCCTATAAATTGCTTTGTTATAATTTTGTTAAATAAACAATGGCAAATGCAAGGCTTTAAAATAACTATAAAGCAAATGTAGATAATATAAGCCCAATTAAGCCCAATTCATAGACAAAAGAGCAATTACTGATTTATTATTTTGTGATAAAGGTTATTTAAAACAAGAATTATTTTCTATTTGTAGAGTAAGGAATTGAAGCTGGTAATATATAAAGAAAAATATAAAAAATAAACCCCTACCTTTAGTTAAAAAGTTGAAAAAATGTTTCAATTATTGAAACTGTATTCTTTATATTAAAAATACTCCTGAGCTTAAACATACAAGACATCACTAAGTATAGAATACTTACTAAGTATAGAATACTTTTTTTCTCATTCATAAAAAAATCTCCCTTAGTTGCTCATTACTTTAAGCACACTAGACCTTCTATCTAATATAACCTCACAGTAGCTCCTCATTATGATTTAATATAGCTAAAATACTAGTTAATAATTTTCTTATTCCATCTTTAGTATAGGATGATATTGGATATATTACTCTATCAACTGCTTTTTGTAGCTCTAACAATTTAGGAATTGTGACTTCTTTAGATTGAGTATCAATCTTAGTAAGACATAAAATCTCTCTTTTATCTCTAAGAGCTAACGAGTATGATGAAAGTTCATCACGGATAGTATAATAATTTTGTACTAAATTTTCTGCAGTTACATCAAGTAAATGCACTATAATACGGCATCTCTCAATATGCTTTAAGAACTTATCTCCTAACCCTCGTCCAAGATGTGCTCCAGTAATTAATCCTGGAATATCAGCAACAATAAAACTATCATTATTAATATATACCACCCCTAAATTTGGGCTTAAAGTAGTAAATGGATAATTAGCAATCTTAGGCCTAGCAGAAGTAATTGCTGATAAAAAAGTAGATTTACCCGCATTAGGTAATCCTACTAATCCAACATCAGATAACAATTTTAAATGCAACCATACCCACATCGAACTTCCAATTTCCCCTGTAGTCCTTTCTCTAGGACTTTGATTAATTGAGGATTTAAAATTAGTATTCCCTAAACCTCCCTTACCTCCTTTAATAATTGTAAATTCTTGTTCATCATTACTTAAATCAAAAATTATCTGTTCTTTATTATTACTTAAAATTTGTGTACCAACAGGCACCTTAAGAATTAACTTTTGCCCAGATTTTCCAGTTCTATTATTTCCTTCTCCTCTTCTACCATTTTGAGCTCGAAAATGCTGTTTAAATTTAAAATTTATAAGAGTATTTAAATGGCGGTCACTAACAAAAGTAATATCACCACCACAACCACCATTTCCACCATCAGGACCGCCATTAGGAATAAATTTCTCCCTCCTAAAGCTTACACACCCATCTCCCCCATCGCCACCTTTTATATAAATTTTTGCTTCATCTATAAACTGCATAATTTAATAAAATAAAACTCTACACATAGCATCAAAAATTTAGCTATATTGATCTATCTAGCTGATACTCTGCCACTAGATTTTCCCTTACTAGAAAAAATAGAAGCAAGTGGAACACTAAACCCACTAACTGAACCACTTAAATCAGCAAATTGAAGCACTGACCTAAAACTTTGACCATAAATTGAGGATGCTGCTGAAAAAATACTATCTAATCCTAATGTAAGCATCTTGATTGTATGACTTTCTGAAAGTAATTGATTAACACTTAGTGGTCTTACTTCACTAAACATAGCACTATATACACTTTCCATATTAGCGCCATTACCTCCATGACCAATAGAACCTAAATTTGTGCTAATATTAGTAAACATAGAAATCAATTACCAGGTTTTAGTTTAATTTTATGTTAATTATTTTACACTTATTTTACACTTATTTTACACTTAAAAAAGCTATCTTATAATTTAGCTCAAAAAAATTAGAATGCAGCAATAGCCTTAGAGGCTATAAACAGCAATAGTATAACTATATATCAAGCCTGGCAGCAACTTACTCTCCCATGTTTTAACATAGTACCATCAGCATTATGAGGTTTCATGATCGAGTTCGGAATGGGATCGTATGTATCACTCATAATTATAACCACCAGGCTAGACATATAGGCTGTAGAATAATACTAAATAACTTAACCTATAAAGCCACTGCTAAGCAAAATAAAGCTATATATGTAAATAACTAAAAAATAAAATTTCCTAGAAATAATAATAATTTAGAACTAGCACTGTATACAAGTTTCAAAGTAATTAAATCAATCAAGCTATTAGTACCAGTTAGCTTAATACGTTGCCGTACTTACACACCTGGCCTATCAACGTGGTAATCTTCCACGGCTTTAATGGGGAGATCTAGTCTTGAGGCAAGCTTCCTGCTTAGATGCATTCAGCAGTTATCTCTTCCGTACTTAGCTACCCAGCTGTGCCGCTGGCGCGACAACTGGTACACCATAGGTACGTCCACCTCGGTCCTCTCGTACTAAAGGCAGGCCCTCTCAAATCTCCAACACCCACGGCAGATAGGGACCAAACTGTCTCACGACGTTCTAAACCCAGCTCACGTACCACTTTAATCGGCGAACAGCCGAACCTTTGGGACATTCTCCAGCCCCGGGATGTGATGAGCCGACATCGAGGTGCCAAACGATTTCGTCGATATGGACTCTTGGAAATCATTAGCCTGTTATCCCCGGAGTACCTTTTATTCGTTGAGCGATGGCCCTTCCACTCGGAACCACCGGATCACTATGACCGACTTTCGTCTCTGCTCGTCTTGTCAGACTCACAGTCAGGCTAGCTTATGCCATTACACTCAACAGTTGATTTCCGACCAACTTGAGCTAACCTTCGCGCGCCTCCGTTACTCTTTGGGAGGCGACCGCCCCAGTCAAACTACCCACCATGCACTGTCTTGATCCCTGATTCAAGGGACTCAGTTAGATATCAAAAATTAAAAAAGTGGTATCTCAACGGCGGCTCCACAATAACTGGCGTCATTGCTTCATAGCCTCCCACCTATCCTGCACATTTAACTTCTAATACCAATACAAAGCTGTAGTAAAGGTTCACGGGGTCTTTCCGTCTAACCGTGGGAACTCCGCATTTTCACGGAGAATTCAATTTCACTGAGTCGATACTGGAGACAGCGGGGAAGTCGTTACGCCATTCGTGCAGGTCGGAACTTACCCGACAAGGAATTTCGCTACCTTAGGACCGTCATAGTTACGGCCGCCGTTCACTGGGACTTCAATTCAGAGCTTGCACTCCTCCTTTTAATCTTCCAGCACCGGGCAGGCGTCAGACCCTATACCTCGTCTATTGACTTTGCAGAGTCCTGTGTTTTTATTAAACAGTCGCTACCCCCTAGCCTGTGCCACCTATAATTGGTTGCCCATATATAGGTCATCCTTCTTCCAAAGTTACGGATGCAATTTGCCTAGTTCCTTCAGCATCGTTCTCTCAAGCGCCTTGGTATACTCTACCTATCTACCTGTGTTGGTTTCTGGTACGGTCTTAATTTAAGAGTGCTATTTCCTGGAAAATATTAACTGCATAGACAATCCATTAAGCCTATACAATGTCTTACTTTCGTCACATCTCTTAGGTTCAGGAATATTAACCTGATTCCCATTAGCTACGCCTCTCAGCCTCACCTTAGGGACCGACTAACCCTGCGCAGATTAGCTTTACGCAGGAAACCTTAGATTTTCGGCGAAAATGTTTCTCACATTTTTTATCGTTACTTATGTCAGCATTCTCACTTCTGATACCTCCAGCAAACCTCACGGTTCACCTTCTCAGGCTTACAGAACGCTCCGCTACCACTTAACATTATAAAAATAATATTAAGTTCGTATCTTCGGTACATAGCTTGAGCCCCGTTACATTGTTAGCGCAAAAAAACTTATCTAGACTAGTGAGCTGTTACGCTTTCTTTAAAAGATGGCTGCTTCTAAGCCAACTTCCTAGTTGTTTTGGTCTTTTCACATCCTTTAACACTTAGCTATGATTTAGGGACCTTAGATGACGATCTGGGCTGTTTCCCTCTTGACTATGAACCTTAGCGCCCACAGTCTGTCTATTATGCTATACTTTATTGACATTCGGAGTTTGATTAAGTTTGGTAAGTCTGTATGACCCCCTAGCTTATTCAGTGCTCTACCTTCAATAACAAACACATAACGCTCTACCTAAATAGATTTCGCGGAGAACCAGATATATCCGAGTTTGATTAGCCTTTCACCCCTAGCCACAGCTCATCCCATAATTTTTCAACATTAACGGGTTCGGCCCTTCAGTAAATATTACTTTACCTTCAGCCTGGCCATGGCTAGATCACTCGGTTTCGGGTCTAATTCATTAAACTTAATCGCCCTATTCAGACTCGCTTTCGCTACGCCTACACTTAACAGCTTAAGCTTGCTTAATAAATTAACTCGCTGACCCATTATACAAAAGGTACGCCGTCACAAGCTATAATAATAACAATATAATAAATTAATTGCTTAATTAAACTATATCATCATTATATAACCCGCTCCGACTGGTTGTAGGCACTTGGTTTCAGATCTATTTCACTCCCCTAACCGGGGTTCTTTTCACCTTTCCTTCACAGTACTAGTACACTATCGGTCGCTAGAGAGTACTTAGGCTTGGAGGGTGGTCCCCCCATCTTCAAACAAGATTTCACGTGTCTCGCTTTACTCAAGAATATCAAAAATTTTTACCTATACGGGGCTATCACCCTATATTACTAATCTTTCCATATTATTCTAGTTATTTTTTTGATACTACTGGCCTGGTCCGCTTTCGCTCGTCACTACTAACGGAGTCTCAATTGATGTCCTTTCCTCCAGCTACTAAGATATTTCAATTCGCTGGGTTTGCTTTATATAACTATTTTATTCATTATATAATACTTGATAAATCAAGTGGGTTCCCCCATTCGGAAATCTCCGGATCAAAGCTCATTCGCAGCTCCCCGAAGCTTATCGCAACGTATTACGTCCTTCATCGCCTTCTAGCGCCAAGGCATCCACCAAATGCCCTTTTGTTTTTAACTACTTGAAATTACTAAATGCATACAGAACTAATTCTAAAAATTGTTTTGTATCTAACAGTAATTTTATTTTTGTTATTTATATTGGATAACTTTATTTACTTATTAAACAGCTACAAGATATAAATATTTTACTCTTGCTCATATCATTTATATAGCTTTTTTTTTTGATGTCAAGAGATATTCTTATTTTTGAGAAGTGTTAATTATTTCCATTAACTCTTCCCATTCTCTTCTTGAAAGTTTACTATCCTCCATACTAACCTTCTCTCCTCTTATCATTTTTCGAATTACTTCCAATCCGCCTTTTGATATTAGCGCTGAGTGCAATACATAATCTTCAAATGCTTCAAAGCTACAAGGAACCCAAAGCTTTACTATATCAATTATTGTTTTTGCATAAGCTCTAATTTCATATTGAGCATTTATACTTCCTCTTAAAGAAAGAAAATGTAATAGATTATGTAAATTTACTTTCCAATACCATTCTGTATAATAATTTATAGGTAAATTAATTCTAGCTAACTCCCTTGCAATTCCAATATTTTGAGAATTAATCACTTCCCCTTTACTATCCTCATTAAGCATTTCCTCATAATGTTGATAGCATGTTTCAGCATCATTTTTTAATATTTCTAGAACTCTCCTAGACCATCGCTCATTTATTTTTTCTTCTGCCCTTCCCTGCTTATTAGTTATAGATTGAGGAGCTAAATCTTCCTTTCTTGGCAAATAAAATTCTTTCGCTAAAATAGAATAACGAGCTGAATATTCATTAACACTTGCTGTACGATGCCTAATCCACTGCCTAGCTACAAAAATCGGCAATTTAATATGAAACTTAATATCACACATCTCAAATGGTGTTGTATGTCTATGTCGCATTAAATATCTTATTAATCCTCTATCCTGAGAGACTTGCTTTGTTCCACGGCCATAAGAAACTCTAGCAGCCTGTACTACTGAGGAATCATCTCCCATATAATCTACAACCCTTACAAACCCATGGTCTAATACTTTTATTTCATTATATAATATTGCTTCTAAAGCGCTAACACTATTTCTTTTTGTAGTACTTTGTTTTAATTCCATTTAACATCCTATTTAAGTTATTTAATTACAAATCATTATAGCAATATAAATAATTACGTAGCAACTCTAAAGCACATTGACACATCTGATTACGAATTTGATTTCTATCCCCATTAAAATTTCGTTTATAACTTTTAGAACTAGTAGCACATACTCCAAAATAAACTAGCCCTACTTGGTCTTGCTCGGTTGATGGCCCTGCGTTACCAGTAATCGATATAGCAATATCGCTCCCCATAATAATTTTACAATTTTCAGCCATAGCAATCGCACATTCTGCCGATACTGAGCCATAAGTTGATAAAATATATTGTGGCAACTTTAGTAATTTTACTTTAGATATATTAGAATACACTATAATGCCAGATTGAAAGATTTGTGATGCCCCAGAAACTGAAGTAATGTAAGCAGCTAGCATTCCTCCTGTACAAGATTCAGCAGTTGATATCAATAAGTCTTTATTATTTGAAATTAAAAAGTTATATATCTCGTTAACTTGAGCAATTATTGTATCATCCAACTGCATAAAACTTATTAAAGAAATATTGATTAATAATTCCTATACTCTAACCAAAATATATACCATTATAGCTGCCATCAATCCAGCAATAATATCATCTAACATTACCCCTACTCCATTGTTAAGATTGCGATCTATAAAACATACAGGCCATGGTTTAACTATATCAAAAAACCTAAAAAATATTAATATCAACATTAATAAAGTAGCTAAAGTATAATCTTTAAATTCTTTCATATAGTTTATACCAAATAAACTATTGCTTATAAAAATTACAGTATCACGCAGTAACTCCACTAATAAAGCTAGCACTGAACTTGAACTAATCTGGGTTACTAAAGGTATTACTAACATAACAGCTAACATTTGCCCAACTACTTCATCAATAATCATCTCTCTAGGATCATGTACTCCATAATATTCAATATATACCTGGCAAAATAAACTACCAATAATAAATAATATAACAATAACAACGAGCATTGTTATGTTAAATTGATCAAGCTTATACACTGGCAAACACTTATACACTAATAAACTCATAGGCAAAGCTATTAAAGAACCTAAAGTCCCTGGAGCAAATTTAAATTTCCCAAAATAGAAAAAAGTTACTATCAATTCTATAAATTTAATCATATATATTATTATTTCATATTTTATACTAAAATAAATGTAAAAATTATTGCTTTCTTCTATTCTAGAAAAGATAAATTATAACTAAAAATCATTATTACATGATAATAAAAGCAAACAATTACCTATTATATTTTTTAATTACAGCAATAACGTTATCTTTATGCTATTTTTTAATCAATATAGCTACTCCATTCTTAGCAGCTGCAGTTTTAGCTTATATACTTAATCCACTAGTAGAAAAATTACAAATAAAACTAAAATTATCGCGAAACTCAATAGTATTAATGGTATTTGGAATATTTTTAACTACTATAACTGCAGCAATATTAGTACTAATGCCAATTATTTATAAACAAATAGCTTTATTAGTTAGTAATATTCCAATTTATAAAGAGAACATACAAAATTTCATAGACTCTAGTAATACCATTAACAATCTTGATAATATCATTAATAAAAACATCAAGCACATGCTAAATGAAATAATAAATAGCTGGATTCTGATACTAACTCATATTTTAAATCATATTTGGCAATATACTATTACTACTATACACAGTATTATTACAGTAGGACTTAGTAGTATAATACTGTTTTATTTTCTCAGAGACTGGAAGCTAATTATCAATACCATTAATTCTATACTTCCTCAGCAAGGTATTGCACATATTAACAAAATAGCTACTAATATAAATACTTCACTGTTAGCATATGCGCAAGGGCAACTGAATATTTGTATAATATTATCAATTTTTTATAGTATATCACTACTCTTAATAAATTTAGATTTCTCCTTAATCATAGGATTATTTTCAGGTATTACAATTATAATACCTATAGTTGGAATAATCATCTCAACAAGCATAGCATTAATAACATGTTTTGCTAAGTTTGGTTTATCATTAAGTTTACTTTATATATTATAATTTATATTGCTAGCCACATTTTAGAAAGTCACTTCCTGACCCCTAAACTTATAGGCAGCAAAGTTGGATTACACCCTGTGTGGATATATTTTTCAGTATTAACTTGTAACCAGTATCTTGGACTTATAGGAATATTTTTTGCGATTCCAATTGCTATTATAATCAAAATTTTATGTAAAACAATAATAAGCACTTATAACACAAGTTTAGGATAAATAGCTCTACTCTCAAAATTACTCAGCAATTATAAATACTACTGTATAATATACTTTCAAAATATAGCATATAAGATTTCTTATAGTTGTTAAGATTTAGTAACACAACTAAATTAAGTCACTTGTAAAGATTATAAGAAGCATACATGGATATTAAATCCAAGCAGTTGCACAAAGTTTTTTTTTACTATTTGCTAAAGCTGCTTCGCAAAGCAATGACAAAAATTTAGAGCAAAGTAAACAAAAAATCTAACTTAGGATAGTATAAAAGATGTTTAACATTGCAATCTAGTGATTGCTAATAGAACTGTAAAATCACATCATGAAAACGTCCATGATAGTAGATGCTATACGATTAAGAGGTTAAAAAGAAGAAGAAAGCAGCAAGAATAGTTAGAATTGCTAATAAAATCAACAACCACACAGTCCTATTACAATGATATTTACCCCTATTAGTAATTTGGAATTAAAGTACTAAGAAAAAGAGCTGGAACAGGAAAATCACATGTTTTAGCCAAAATTATATAAGATTACTATCAATTGCAGATAAAAAAGTTATATTGCTCGCTCATATACATAATGCAGTATTGGAGATTAAATGCTACTCAGAACGTTATATCCAAAAGAGCTATTAAGTAGTTTGATAAATAGCAGATGAAGCTGGAATGCTAAGTAATAACTATTATTTATAGCTGTTAAATTTAGGTCAAGCAAATCATTACTAAATAATTCTTGCAGGCAATGAAAAACAACTAACTTCTGAAAAAAAGAGCGTGTATAAAAAAATAGAGAAGAAAGTAAAAGAAAAGCTAGAAAGCTAACTTTAGAGAAATTACATACTAAATACGTTAATGAATATACTAGGACCCATGTTATATTAAAAACTAACTTTTAGTTTTGAAATACTCGATGTGATGTTACTTATAATTTTTTAAGTCTAATAGCAATATAGCAATATTGATAAATATTATAAACACAGCTATAGTTAATGGTTGAATAGTAAGTAAACTTACACTAATAGTAGATTTTATAAAGTTTATAAATCAAGAAAAACTAACTTTTTACTTCTTTATTATAGTTTAAAGTTTTTTAGTTACACAATACTTAAGTACTTTATTAAGTATTTAAGATTTTATTAAATAGCCAATTGATATAAGTATAATATTTTTGTAATAATTTCATAACAAAAAAACATTTGAAAACAGCTTTATCAAAGGTAAATAATGGTTATTTCCATTGTTTTTTTACTCGCTATATTTAAATATTTATATTAATATCTAATTTGCTTTTAAGTTAAATGTTGCGTAATTAGCACAACCTGCAGTTATTTATTACTTATATGCTTACCTATATAGTAAAACTGTAGATAATTATGATATAAAAGTATAGATTTAAGTATTAAGTAAGTTAATTTAACATTTAAAAATTTTGAAATAACTTACTTACAAAGCAGTATAGAGTTAACTTATAGTTCACCTTCGCTTCCATCTCTAAATAATCACCCTTTAAAGGACTATAATTAACTCTATACTGCTTTTAGTTATTTAATTAATCTGAGTATTGGATTAAGAATTCAAAATTGATAAGTGGTTAATGCGCTTAATGCAACAAATACTCAGGGAAATAATTATAGACGAAAGAATTTCATATTGAACGGTGTTCTATATGTTTAGAGTAAAAGAGCATTAGTACACTGAATACAGCTTCAACAATTAAAAATGTTTACATAAATCAAAAACTTAGATTAAATGGAAGTCATTAAAATTTCTAAAGTGATACACTACTCAAGGCTTACACCATATTAAGTGCTATATTTAAACGATATTTTTATCGTTTTTATTTTAATTGTTCATATAATGCATATACTAGTCGTATTTAAAGATTTATATTTTAATATAAGCACTTTAAAATTTTACATGCTAGGTCATTAATATTTTATGCTATACTGTTAGTCGAAGAGCAAAATTCATGATAGCACATTCCTCAATAGGTTGATCCAAAATAAATCCCTTAGTTTTATAACCAGCCTCAGCAAAAAGGCTCAACATATTATTTATTTTAAAAGTTAAATTTAATAATCCCATAATACCATTTTTAATTTCAGCATATCTTGGAACTGGTGTCATTAACTCTGGTTGTCTCCACAGCGCTAAGCTAAATCCTAGATCAGCTTTTTTTATAGAGAATAGTCGAGGAACACTAAATTCAAAGTAGTAAGTATCATGTATTTTAGGAGAAGTAGAATCTTTTTTAGTAAAAAAATGCGAACCCGAAAGATTAGATACAGGATTATTTGATTTTAACTCTCGACCAAAGCCAAATGCTACTTTTACTGGAGTATATTCAGTATTAATATGTATTGTTATTCTTTTTTCTAGTACATTATATGGAGTTAAAATAAGATTTGCTGAAGGCATAAATCCAATTTTTCCTAATCCATTTATCTGTCCTAATGGTATCATAGGAACTTTAATATTTTGACCAGATATAATTGTATACAATGATGCAAATAGCATTGGATCAATGAGATCTAAAAAAGATAGAAACTGTATTTTTGATCTTATTGAGTTGTCACCATAAATATTTTCCATATTCTGTATATGCTGATTCAAGTCCCCAGTACCAGCCCGATGAAGCATATTAAAGGTAACGTCATGGCTTATATACCAAAATTGGTTTCCTGCACTGAAAATATAACTCCAAGCAGTAATTGGATTTAAAGGTTGATTAGTTGTAAGTAATTGATTAACAATTTTAGCTGCTAAGCAGGTGTTAATTTGCACACCTGAAATTGTTGTCACATCATTTTGTTGCAGATGGATATTTGGTAAATTTTTCATATAAGTAACAGCACTAAATAGACTAAAAGAATATCTAGTTACTGTACCACCAAATTCATATGCTCTGCGACCATGTCCTACAACTTCATGGTTGATCAATGCTATGTAAAAACTAGGGCAACCTATGATTATTCTTCCAATAATACTATCATTCCAACCATATTTACTGCTTATCAAATCCAGAATATTAATTGTGCTTAAAGAATTCTCAATGCCATTAGTTGAGATAGAAACTGAAAATTTCTTACCTTGAGTACCATACTTATCAAGTAGATCAAAATTAGAATAAGCATTGCGTGTTATTAACATAATTAATAATATGCAAGCTATCTTAAAATAAAGTTTCATAAATATAACACAAAGTTAACTATAAGTTGAATATCAGCTTAATTATAATTAAAATTAAATAATTTTGCAATTGAAAGTTAACTAAAACTAATTATACACCAATAGTAAATTAATCTATGTTAACTCATTTTTAAAACTTGAAATTATTTATAAACTTGTAATTGTTTATTACTAAATTGCTATTTTTTTATTACCGACATCATAACTGCTTATACTAATTACTTTTAGTACATCAATTTAGCTTTATTAAAAAGGTGATCTCTATATTTTTGAAGATTAATATTTTTTCTAGCTACTCCAGTTTGTATTGCAGCATCAGCTACTAATGGCGGAATAGTGTAAATTAGCCTTGGATCAAATGGTGAAGGAAGAATGTAATCAAACCCATATTTCATTTTGCGCCCTAAATGAGCTTTAGTAACTGAATCTGGTACTGACTGAGTAGCAAGCAAAGCAATGCCCTTAGCTGCTGCTATTTTCATTGAATTATTTATTGTTGTTGCCATAACATCTAATGCTCCTCTGAAAATATAAGGAAACACTATTACATTATTTATCTGATTGCTAAAATCAGACCTTCCAGTAGCAACAATAGCATCTGAGCGCACAAATTTAACCTCATCAGGCATAATTTCAGGATCTGGATTAGCTAAAGCAAAAACAATTGGCTTATTAGCCATAGTAGCTAACATTTCTTGCGTCAAAGCACCTTTAACTGATAACCCTAAAAATAAATCAGCACCTAATATTGCTTCTTTAAGAGTCCTACACTTAGTATCAATAGCGTATTTTTCTTTCCATATGTTCATGCCATTAGTTCTGCCTTTAAAATTACGCCTTGGCTATCACATAATGTGATATTTTCTATACCTACAGACTTTAATAATGCTGCACAAGCAATGCCAGCAGCTCCAGCCCCGTTAATTATAACTTTTAAATTTTTTAAATTTTTTCGTCCTGTAAGATCGGCAGCATTAATAATTCCTGCTATAACTGCCACAGCTGTGCCATGTTGATCATCATGAAAAACTGGAATATCTATAAGTTCTTTTAGCTTATTTTCTATAATAAAGCACTCAGGAGCTTTAATGTCTTCCAAATTAATACCACCCCAATTATATTTAAGATATTTAATAAGCTTAATAATTTCATCAGGATCTTCAGTATCTACTTCAAGATCCATAGCATTAATATCAGCGAATTTTTTAAACAATGCTGCTTTACCTTCCATAACAGGCTTAGCAGCCGCAGCTCCTAAATTCCCTAATCCTAAAACTGCTGTACCATTTGAAATTACTGCAACTGAATTACCTCTAGATGTGTAATCATAAATTGTATTGATATCATTGAAAATTTTAATACAAGGCGCAGATACACCTGGAGAATAAGCTAAAGCTAAATCATGCTGCGTTGCTAGCGGCTTAGTAGCTACCATAGCTATTTTACCTGGAATATTATCCATTTTATGATATTCAAGGCTTAGCTTTGAGATTAGTGAATTATTTTTTAATAAATTATCTACCATAAAGATTTTTCAATTAATTTTAAGCAAAAATATACATAATGATAGATAAAGACAATAAAGAAAATACAGTAGTAAAGGTAATGATTGTTGCCATAGAATTAGGGTCACCATGTAATTGTTGAGACAGTAAATATGATGTACTAGCTGGTGGCAAGCAACTAAATAATATTCCAACTGCTCTTAAATCACCTGTAATATTGGCAATAAAAAATATTATTATAGTAATTAATGGCAAAATGACTAGTTTTGTGAGAAGCGCTATAATAATTTGCAGCATATGCTTAGTATTAAGATTAAATTGCAACCTAGCTCCAACACTCATTACTCCAATTGCTAATGCTGAATTAGACAATATATCAATGGTATTTTTAATACCAACATTGAGTACTATACCAAAGTAATTAAAAGTTAACCCTATCAAACTAGCAATAATTAGAGGATTGGCAGAAAAATTCTTTATTATCTTAAAAGGATCTGGCTTGATTTGATTATTATGGCTATTAGCATAAATACTAAAAATTAATACTGAAAGTATATTTGTATAAATAACCATATAAGCTGATACTATTGCTACAATAGACATTTTTTTGCTTCCAAAAAAACCATGGCTTAATGCTAGAAAAATATAATTATTAAATCTAATTGACCCCTGAAATATAGATGTAAAAATTCTTTTGCAGCCTTGAGTTTTTCTTCTATATATTATCAACATGATAGATACTATACCAATTGATAACATTAAAAGTAGAATCAATTTAAGCAAATCATGAGAACTAGTTTCTATTGCAGATGTGTGATTAAATAACACTAATGGAAATAGCAAAAAATAAGATAATTTTTCTAATCCACGCCAAAATTCTTCTGAACTAATCCAGGTTCGCTTGATAATAATTCCAAGCATTGCAATAATGAATATAGGCAGTATGCTTACAAATATATCATTCATTATTTAATGCTTATTATATGTAATTTAGTATGTTACATTATTTTAGTATAGCTACTTATTCTATGCAAATATTGTATAATGGCTAAACCTGAAAACTAATTATCTTTGCTATTACTTTCACATTTTTCTAGACAGAATCAATAAATTCATGTCTAGTTACCTTTGAGTTATATATTAACATAATATTTGCTGCTATGTAAATATTTTATTAAGTAATTTATGATTAGATCTATTTTTTTTACTATCATTTTAGTACTGGTGCTTATTGGAGCTACCAAGCGTAATAACACAGCAGAGTTTATCAAAGAAAAGCGTTTCCCAGTGTATAATTATAAATATATTCTTAAAGCACAACATAATGTCAGCCAAAATAACCTCGATGATGATTTTGATCAAGAGGATGAAGAATCAACAAATACAGCTGCTATTAATAGACAAATGTATAGGCAAATGCTAAACAAAGAAGCGCTAGAAGAAAATAAAGAAGGAAAATTATCAAGAAACCAATCTTGTAATTTTTCAAAAGGATATAAAGTTTCTAAAGTGTTACCTAATAAAATTATTCCTAATAGATTATTAGATCAAAATCTAAAAGCAGAATACTACAAAGAACAAGAAATAAAAGCTAATCGTTCAAATATAGATTTGAGCAATCTTAAAGATAAAATAGATAAGCTTGAGGAAGAATTGAAACTAGTCAAAATACAAGTAAAAAATCCTGAAACAACTTGCTTATGCAATAAAATAAGTAATACAAAAACAGAATTTGAAAATAAGATAGATCAAGAGTAAAATTTTTCTAACAAGTAGTCTCTAGTTTAGAATTGTAATTCATATTTCTAAATTACAGAGTATATAAATATGCTGTAATTCTAAGTAGAAAGTTTTTTTAGGTTAATAAAAACACTATATAGTCAATTATAGTTCTATCTTAATTTTACCTATGGTATGTATATATTCTATAAGTTTTTATATATTAAACCCTTTCTCTAGAATATATCAGATTCTTTTGCTAATAGAGTGGAGGTTTGAGATAAGAAACTCTGAGAACAAGGAATAACAGACATGATATAAAAGGAATAATCTTTTATATAAGAGAAAGATTACTATCTAGGCAGAAAGGATGTGTAGAAGATATGTTGCGATAGATAATCAGATATTTATAAATGCAGTAATATAGACATTTAGAACAGGATGACCTGTAAAGAAATGATAAGTTCTGCATTCGTTAAAACAACATAAAGCAAGAAATACGGAAATCAAACATCAAACAATTAGCCATACAAGATCAGCCTCAATAAAAGATACATACAGATAGATGCGCATGGTATAAATATCTACAAAAATTATAGAATTTAATGCATATTTCATCGAGATCATAAATATGTTCACCAATTGCTAGCTTAAACTATATATATCTCTCAATTGCAAAATAATACAGACTACTAAAAAATAGTTTTTAATATAGTCGAGTCGCTATAGAATCCAGAATATTGATAACTCTAGGCGAGTGTTAGAGCGTTAGCATTCCCTTGTCAAAACATTCTTAACTTATAAGCAACAGAGCTATGATCACCTAGTGAAATGAATATAATTCTAAATATTCATTAAATCCAGAGTATTTTTATTGAAATTAAGCAATAATTTGCCCCTCTTGTTCGATGCCTCACCTCAAACTTCCAGCCCTTGCCGATAAACTAAGCGAGTATATTTTCATAGTGATAATATATCAAAACACAACCTCTATTTTTTTAATAAAGAAAGGCTAGTTTCAAAGAGTATTTCTTTGAATCCTATACTTTACAGTCTTTCACAACTTGAAAAATTTTTAAGATTCACCAATGACTTGCTTCTTACAATATTGATTAGTACATGCAAAATAAAGATTTTCAAGATCATCATTAGAACAATACTCTAATATGTTTCTATAGATTTCTGCTGGTAATGTTGTAAATAAAGATTGTTCTTCAAATACAATTTTTCTATTAAATTTGTTGTTTTGTAATAATATTTCTAAAAGAAGGCATAACTTCTCACCCCTATATCTTGCTATCTCAATCTTCTCACGCATTGGGACTATATATATCTGAAATTTATTAATCAGATCATTAATCTTGATAATTGCATAATCCATATCATTATTCTTCTTAAGAACAATTCCTTCTTGTAGGCGAAATGTTGAGTCCAGCCAATTTTTTTGTAAAAGAAGATCTATTATCTTTACATTGCAAATATAAATATTTTTTAATTCTTGACTCTCTTGCAAAGTTTCTATAAGAGTAGTTATTTTACTTCTTGTTATATCATCAGCGGCAATTAGTTTCTCTTTTAATTTTAACTCCGCATTTTGTATAACCTCCGTGTACTCAGCAACATTCAGAATTAATGATTTAACTAAATCATTAGATTCTTGGCCATTAACAAATCTTTCAAAAACTATATCTAAATAAGTATTACCATTATAGCGAAACTAGTATAAAACAGTGAGTAATAATAAGATGCAATGAAATTAGTATGACGATAGATTTTAGAAAAAAGGCTATAAGGGAAAGAGAGAAAATGAGCTTTGAATGAGTATCAAAAGGTTTTGGAGAAAAGTATTTGTATGGAGTAAGATTGCCATTAAAAAATGAGCTCCAACAAAAATTTCTATTGATAAATTAAAAGAAGATGTGCCACAATATAGTGACGCATACCAATATGAAAGAGCTGAAGGAGTAAGTAAATCTGGTATACAAAAAGCATTAAAGAGATTGAACGTATAAAAAAAAACTGTACAACACCCGAAGGCAAAAGAAGAAGAGAGATTAGAATTTCAGGATAAGATAAAAAGGTATAAAGGAAAGGTTACTGTCTATGAAAGCGGTTTTATTGCTAGTGCTCCTAGAACTGACGGATATGAAGGCATGAGATGTTACGGAATGCATGATTGGCATCCGTCAAAAAGAACTATAGGAACATAATAAATCGCTGCTAACCGTATCAATTTTTGACTGCAATATTATTTAATGGTTGGGTAAAACATGATTTAATACCGAAATTACCTAATAATTCTGTAGTTGTGATGGAAAATGTAAGTTTTCATAAAAGCCCGTATTTAAAAACTATGCTAGAAAAAGAAGGGCATAGAGTATTTACCCCCTCCTGATTTAAATCCTATTGAAAAAAAATGGTTTCAAGCTAAATCTAGAAGAATGAAATATCATTGTGACGTAGACACTCTGTTCGAAAAGTATATAACATAACTATTTTATAGTGGTTCAGCTATATATCATGGTTATAATAGTTGCGCTGTTTTATTAATTAATGTATTATTAGATTTAACTTTAAGTTAGATACATTCATTCAATTTGAATGATTAGTTAGATTGGTATGTTTAACTAAAAAAGTTAATGCTGAAATCTATAAAAAGTAATCTTAGTTAATTTTAATAAGGAGTAAAGATAATGGGTATCGCTTCTGATTTGTCTCTTGCTATTCAACATGGTAATGTAGCTGCTGTGAACAGCATTATAAACAACAGTGCTAGTGTAATAAAGTATTGCTATGCCATTAGATTCTGACAGTAATACTGCATTACATTTAGCAGCTAAGTATCAAAAAACAGAAATTGTTAACCTTCTGTTAAGTTATAACGCTAATGTTGCATTAAAGAATAATCATGAAGATACTCCATTACATTTTGCTGTTAATAATAAGGATGCAGAGGTTGTCGAACAGATGTTGCAAAATCATACCAGCAGTGCTGCTATTAATTCGCAAAATACATATGGTCTTACTCCTTTACACTTAATATGTAAAAGGCCAGTTGTTGGCTCTGATAAAGATCTAACAGGGCTAATGAATACTGCACAGATCAAAATAGGCTGAACAGTTATTAGCAAATGGGGCCGATGCTAGTTTACAAGACGGCAATGGTAACACTCCTTTGCATTTTGCTGCAACGAGTTTTTACCATTTGGAACTAACAAAAGCATTATTAAGAAATCGGACTAGTGAAGATAGTATTGATTTACAAAATTCCAGTGGTAATACTGCATTACATTTAGCTATACAACGTGGTAGCACAGATGTAGCTAAGATGTTATTAAAACACGGTGCCTAATACTGAGTTAACAAATGTAGCTGGTGATTCTATTTTGCATTGCGCTGTAAGGGCTAGGCATCCAAATTTAAGTATTGTACAAGCTGTGTTGCCCTACATAAATGATGTTAATATACCAAATCATGATGGTGCTACGCCTTTACATTACGCAGCTGAAAAAATAATTGGTGGATCAGATGTTATTAGAGAACTATTAAATCATGGTGCTGATATTAATATGACAGATGCAGAGGAGGATACACCTCTGGCTGCAGCTATTAAATGTAGTGCGCTCATAAATATGAAATTAGAAAGTTCTGAATTATTAACTTCTCATATAGCTAAGTTAGAGCATAGCAATGCCAAAGTCAGCAATCATAACGGTTGGAGCAAAAATCTTAGCATGATACAACAGTCCCAAGAACTTAGTGAATATAGAAAGATGTGCAGCGAAGAAATTGAAAGACTGCAAGGTATCAAAGTTGGTGTAGAGGGAAAAAATATGTTTAGTACCTTTGTTGCTAGCAGTGATAAGAATACATTTGCAAAATATGCAAATCACCCTGCTGTTTTAGAGATGCATCTAAATGCTGAACAAAATTTTCCTATATATGGTTGTTGCCTTAAAGAACATATAACACAAGGAAGAGAGAGACAAAAGTTATTATGTGAGGCAATTGAATCAATTGATGGTGCAATAATAAGTGATAAAAAATCTGAGGATCGTTCTAAAGAAACTACACCATCTTGGGCTGATCTACCAAAGGAACTTAAGTTTAAGATACTAAAGCATCTGAGTAATGAAGATTTATCAAAAGTACAGCAAAGTAGTAGATTTAATGAGAAAAAACAACAACAAGAAACTTCAGATAGCAGAAGCTTGTGATATGTATGTTAGGTGTTAGTAAATCAATATATTTCTAACTCTGTTTTTGTGCCATTTTCTCTAAATATTCTAGTTAAACTAATAAATTCACATGATTAATGATGTCAACAACTTGTTAGCCGTTACAAAACTAAATAAGCCCCTAATGAAATAGTTTTAAATTATGAAAGATTAGATAGAGGTCTCAGAAAGAGAAATTGTAAAAAAATAGTTTAACAAAATGATTTACAAGGAGAATATCATAAAAAAAAGACATAACAACTCTATAACTAATTGAGATAACACAATAATTTTTCTATAGTTTTGTTACAAATTTTATTTTATCAGAATAAAGAAATTTGTGATAATGGAAAAGCTTTTGTATGTACTTATCATCTAATCAGAATTATATTTGCTGTTGCATGTTTTATTCTCTCTTTTATTATATTATTCAATATCATCAATCTTGCTAATCTTTGCTTTTTGGATACAATGCGCTTTTTTCGATAATTATATATTCTTATAGCTTATTGTTCCAAGTATTCAGTATATACTTTTTATGCAGCTCTTCTAATATCATCTCTTTTTTTTTATACACTTCTCATTTTCCTCTATATAATTCTTATGTCTTACTTCTCTCGGATCTATTCCTTTCGCCATTAATGCCTTGAATTCTCTTGCTATTTTTCTAGCGTCTCTAACTGATAAATCTGGATATGGCCCTATCTTTAGCCCCTATTTTTATATTTCTTATCTAAATAAACTTCTTCCTCTGTATGATGCTCTTAGAACAAGTCCACTTTCATCTGAATCTCTATTTTGTTTTTCCATTCTGAATTTCTATTTTACTTAGTGATTAAATTGAGGCCATAATTACCACACAATGTTATTAATCAATATTACACTTAGTTGTTGATCCATATTATGCTTTTTATTAATAGCATTTTTCTTGTACTAACTTGTTCATAATATATCTCTTGAAAATTACTTAGTTAATTTTGGATTGCTGTGTTTCCCAATCATCAGTTCAACTTCTGAATTTACAATTAGTGCAAAATTTCCTAAATTTTACTCTCCCTATTTTCTACATTTTACTTTAATTTTTTTTGTAATATTGATAAATATTGCAAATATAATTATGGTTAAAGTTGAAGATTAATTACAGCAATTAATAAAAATTGACATAAGTTAATAGTGGGTTCTATAAAGCGTGAAAGTTAATAAAAATCAACTGTCCTTCTCTTTTATATTTGATATTCTTTTGAAGAATTTTTATTAAGCAATGTTATTGCCATATAGCTTAGAGTATCTCTTTCTTCCTGAATTGATGGTTTTGGTATTTATATCTGTTAATTCTAATAACAATTTGTTGATAAAATATATGTTAAAAGCTCTACTTGACTTATGTTGAAATATAACTGCTTATGATATTAGTGGCTAAAATTCTTTTAGCTTTTTCTTTTGAACTAGCATTCTTTAACATCTTAAATTCTGAAAATATTTATTATTAGTGATCCAATATCTTTTCACAATTTTTAGCTGAAATTCATATATAATTTTCAAATAAATTTTTTTTATTATTTTTAAAGCTTAAATTTATAGTTAAATATCACCATTTTATAGTATTTAATTTTAAAATTAAATACTAAGGGTTTGATTTTTTTTATTTATCACACTATCATTTATCGATTTATTTCTACCAAAGATTGAACTTATGAACGAAAGCAATAGTAATCAAATTAAATATATAGTTGAGTTACTGCAATTCAAACAGTTTCATAAAGTAAGTTGTATAATGGAGGAATATGGAATTAATGTTTCACAGGTTCAACAGCAAGTTTCAGAAGATATTTTGACAGGTCTTAAGATCTTTCAGCAACATTGCAAAAAACTTTCACAATCTAATTACAGCAATCCAGTTACTACACTTTTTCAGGCTGGTAAACTAGAAGAAGCAAGATCATCTATAGGTGGACGGCATGTTGATACTGAAATTAGAAAAGCAATATCTGAAGGTAAATTTGAACTCACAAAATTTCTCATAGAATATGAAAATGAAGTAATTTTAGATTACGAATGCAGAAATGACGAAGGTGATACGATAATAGGGTTTAGATTAAGTCGCTGTAAGCAATATTTAGCAGAAATTAAAAACTTGCTGAATAAAACTGAAGTAACTTCTTCCGTAGTTATTAACACAGCTTGCGAGATATTAGATTATCTTCTAACAAAGTACAGTAGCTACATTCCTAATTTTATACATAACCCAGATGTTAGCTTACTAGCTCATTACTTTGCATCTAAGTCTTTTCCAGAATGTATGGCTGTATTAATACAGCATAGAATAAATATAAATTGTACAGATATAGACAACAATACACCACTAGATGTAGCAATTGAAAATCTAAAATATGATACAGCTAAACTACTAATACAAAATGGGGCTATTTGTTCACCAGTATTAATAAAACAATTGCCATTTGAGATGGCAGCTTTATTAAATACATATCAATTTTTTCAAAAGACTAACTATTTTTCAGATAAAACATTCATACCAGATCAAGTACTGGCAGATTCATTAAAAATAAGCAAATTTGTGCAAAATCCAACTTATGATCTTTGGCTTAAATTACAAAGTGATACAGATTATAATATTCGTTTAGCTCAAATAAGGTATGAAGTCAAAGTAAATCCAAAGTTGCTTTCAATTATAGAAGAACCCCCAACTCAATCAAGAAAAACACGTCAATCATCAGGTACTATATTTGATGAAGAAACAGATGATAATTTAGAACTAGAAATGATTGATTCCCAAAGCAGTAATGTAACAATGGAATTAGGAGGTGAGATTATGGAGCCTTTATTCAAAGACTATTACGAATAATGCATGCTAAAAAAAACTAATAGAGTTAAAGAAAAATCCTAAAATTATAACTTATTGTCATTATTAAGGCTATTAGTAGATATGAACTAAAAGTAGATTTTTTTTTCTTATTGTTGCTGTTTATATTTTTTTAATCAAAACTAAATGATTATAGAATAGTATCTGGCAAGATATGGTAACCACATAAGAATTGCACATGGTTGAGTACTTTTCTTCCAGGTAATTGTAATAATAATAGTTCTAAGAAATTTTCTTTACAGGATATCAATAATTTATTGTTATTGACTATTTTTACTGTTCCTGGCCGCAAAGTATGATTATCATTTATAATTTTAGCTTTTAAAACTTTAATACTATTATTGTTATGGGTAAAAAATGTACCTGGCCATGGGTTCATGCCTCTAATTTTACAATCTATAGTGTAGGCACTTTCATACCAGTTAATTTTGCTTTCTAATTTTGAAAGTTTATTTGCATAAGAAATTCCATCTAAAGATTGTGGAATATGTTGTAGTGAATTAATATTATTTAGCACTTCAACTATTAATTTAGCTCCAACTTTGGCACATTGATCATGTAGTTCACTGAAACAAATATCTTCAGCTAAAGGAAATTTTTGATATAATATTATGTCTCCAGTATCAATTCCTTGATCCATTTGAATAATACAAACAGCAGTTTCCTTTTCACCGTTAATAATAGTATGCTGTATTGGCGCAGCTCCACGACACTTAGGCAGCATAGATGGATGAATATTAATACATCCATATTGTTTCATTTTTAGAATTGATGAAGGAATTATTAAACCATAAGCTGCTACTACAATTATGTCAGCTTCTAAGTTTTCTATTAAATTTTGTATATCGTTATTTTTTAAACTATCTGGTGTATAAACAGGAATAGACAAAATATCAGCTAGCTCATGTATAGGAGATTTATGAATATTCAAGTTACGACCACGCTTCTTAGGTTTACGTGTAAAAACAGCTACTACCTCATGATGAGACGAAGCAATAGATTTTAATGAAGGAATAGCAAATTCTGAGCTTCCCATAAAAATTATTTTCATTAAACCTAAGCCATATTTGTAATTTTAGATAATTTTTTTAATGCAAAATTTCTTTTAAGAAGATAAATGATCAATTAATAAAATACCATCTAAATGATCTACTTCATGCTGAATAGCGCGTGCTAACCATCCGTCAGCATTAAGATCACTTAACTGATTATTATAATCAAGATAAGTTACCTGAATTTCATGATACCTATGGATTTCAATAATTTGCTTTGGTAATGATAAACATCCTTCTTTGCCTAGTACTGTTCGATTAGACCTAACCTTAATAACAGGATTAGCCATAAATAACGGGTATTTAAATTGGTTTTGAGTTATATTACTTTCTTCAATTTTAATTCCACTTAAGTCAAGAACTATAATTCTTTTTAATATTGCTACTTGTGGTGCCGCTAGTCCTACTCCATGATTATGATACATAGTTTCCAACATATCATCCATAAGCTTCCTAATACTATCATCAACTGTATTAACTGAAGATGACACTTTCTTTAGAATAGGATCAGGAGCAGTTATAAGAGATAATATAGACATAAAATACAAAACATTTTTTTTTTGCCATTATATGATAACAAGTAATAAAAGCAACTTCTTTTAAGAATTAAGTTTTTAAGTTATTTTTTAATAGTTAAAAACTTTTGTTTTATGGTTTTAATTCCACAAACATGAAATGCTACCTCAATATTATCATTTATAACTCTAATTACTGTACCTTGACCAAATTGTTTATGAATTACTTTTGCACCTGGAAAAAGTTCACTTAAGACTTCGGATTGAGAGTTGTTATGTATCATAGATGTTGCTACTGATAGTGATTTTTTAGAATAATGATTATTACTATCATAATGCTCCATTGAAGTAGTAATTAATGATATATCAGTAGGTATATCTAATAAAAATCTTGAAGGTTGAAGCTTTACAAATTCATTAAATATTCTTCTTTGATCAGCATAACTAATATATAAACTTTGTTTAGCTCTGGTAATTCCAACATAAGCTACTCTTCTTTCCTCCTCCAATGCTTTTTGATCTTCAGCAATTAATGACTTTTGATGAGGAAAAACTCCTTCTTCCCATCCAGGTAAAAATACTATATCAAATTCCAAACCTTTAGATGCATGTAAAGTCATTAAGCTAATTACATCATTACTTTTAGAGTTAATATTATCATCTTCTCGTTCCAAAAACAAACTAGCATGTTCTAAAAACTCTTCTATACTACTATAATCCAACATTGATCTAATCATTTCTTGAATATTTTCTATTCTGTTATTGCTTTGAGAAGACTTATCATCTTTTAGCATTTGCAAATAATTAGATTCTTTACAAACAATTTCAGTTACTTGAGCCGGAGTATACCCAGACTTATATAGAAAATGCCATTCTTTAAATTTATTAATTAGATTTTGTAATATTAGACCTAGCTGAGTTTTAAAAAGATTTTTACTTAATACCTGCTCAATTGCAGCAAATATTGAAATATTTTTCTGCTGAGCATATTCTTTAATAGTGTTTAATGTTGCTGGCCCAATAGATCTTTTTGGTATATTAATAATTCTAGTTAATGCTAGGTTATCATTGTGATTTATTACTACCCGTAAGTATGCTATTATATCTGCAATCTCCATTCTATCAAAAAATCTAAATCCTCCAATTACTTGATACTTTATATTATTGCAGAAAAATGATTCCTCTAAAATATGGGTTTGAGTACTAGATCTAACTAGTACGGCAATAGAAAGGCCAGGAGTTTTTAGCCTTTTTATTTCTGCACTAATAAACCTTGCTTCTTCACGATCATTATAACAATACACGATCTTTATTGGCGTATTAAGCGATTGAGTCGTCCATAATTTTTTATCATGACGATGTTTATTATTACAAATAATATTACTAGCTGCTGTTAGAATATTATTAGTGGATCGATAATTTTGCTCAAGTTTAATTATTTTAGCACCTTTAAAATCATCTTTAAACTTTAAAATATTTTCTATGTTTGCTCCTCGCCAACTGTAAATCGACTGATCGTCATCACCTACACAACATAAATTTTCATGAAGGTTTACTAAAGCTTTAGCCCAAAAATACTGAATACTGTTAGTATCCTGGTATTCATCAACAAATACATACTTAAATTTCTTTTGATAAAAATTTAGAAGATCAGGGTTTTCGTTGAAAATTTTCATGTTGTATAATAACAAATCTCCAAAATCAACTAAATTAGATTTTATTAACTCAGCCTGATAATATTGATAGAGTTGTTGTGCTACATAATGAATAGGAATACTACAGTTTATCTTTGACTGATTGCCAAGATCTTTCCATCTGCTTATTATTTCAACAATATCTTTCGGAGAATAATTTTTTATCGAAATTCCATTTCTTTCACAAAGTTGTTTTATTACTCTAACTTGCTCAGATTGATCTATAATTGTAAATGATGATGTTAACCCTACTAACTCAGCATGTGCTTTAAGAATTTTAGTAGCAATTGAATGAAAAGTACCAATCCAAACACCTTTAGCATTATTGGTTATTTCTGCAACACGAGCTTGCATTTCTATTGCAGCCTTATTAGTAAATGTTACTGCTAGAATTTCTTCAGGAGCTGCAATTAATTGATCAATAATATAAGCAATACGATAAGTTATTACTCTTGTTTTACCTGTTCCAGCTCCAGCTAACACTAGT
The DNA here is from genome assembly GCF_000964595.1 of Orientia chuto str. Dubai. GTDB lineage: Bacteria > Pseudomonadota > Alphaproteobacteria > Rickettsiales > Rickettsiaceae > Orientia > Orientia mediorientalis. The sequence goes on from NZ_LANP01000012.1 coordinate 28,974, forward strand.
AATGGTCCGTTAGTAGTTGTTACTGCTTCTCTTTGTTTTAAATTTAGGTTTAATAAATACTGGTTCATATTTTGCCATCAAGCATAAATTTTTACATATTGTTACACATACTAAAATGAATGTAATTAAAAATTATTAAATAATTCACCTCATTTTACAATTGAGTTTGATATAATATAATCTCCATATTAATTTGTAAAAACCAAATGGTTGAAGATTTTAAACTGGTGTTTTTTTTTTGGTTCAAAAAAATTGAAGCACTATAAAGCTTATTACAGCTGCTTAAAATGAAAGTTCATCTAAATATAGACCCTATTTATTCAACCATATACTTCATCTACCTTTTTTAGAACAGCTACAAATTATAATGCTAAAAAAGTGTACGTAGTTTAAAAGAATTTACTATATTTGGCTATACTTGAAAAAAGTAGGTATCAAATACTAAATACCAATAATAAAGAAGTAGAAAAAATTTTGATAATATCGAGTTTTTTGTATAGTGCGCTAGATAAGATTTCAATATCTTTTATCTCCTTCTATTGCACTATACTTTGCTGGAATGCAAAAGCTAAAAGCTAGCTTTTGCATATATTGTTCCGGTATGACTTATATACTTTTCAGCCATATAGATATCACAAGCAATACCTATCTCCATTATATTACGCTTAATAGATAATTTAGCACCTACATGGTAGAATGTTTTATGTAAGCATTTCTCATGTACTGTTATAACGTTAGGATTAAATGAAAATTGGTGATTTGGCAATTTCGCACCATCTTGGCAATCATATAAATTGTGATGAATATACCCATAGATTGCAGAAAGTACATTGTTACTTGTATTATTTGTAAATAACTGCTCTAAAGAAATACCAATTACTCCTTCCAATGTCTTATGACTTCTATCACCTATATTACTAGATGAACTACCTGTTGCCTTATTGATAGAAGTATTAAATTGTGAGTATTTAACACCTAAAGTTGGTACTAAAGTTAGCTTTTTTGTATTTTTCAATGGGTAAAAGTAATAACCTGCAGTAAAGCTACCATGATAACTATTACCTTGCCACAATGTTAACTCACTATTGTTAGTATTATCGCTAAACTTAGCAACATTTATCATTCCTCGAATAAATGTACTACTTTTAAATGAATACTGTCCATAGAAAGATAATAAGAAAACACTACTATCTATTTTTTCTATTCTGCTATCATCATATTTTGTATTAAATTTCGAATATGAAACTGCTGTACCAACAATAGTATTAGCATTTAAATATTTATCTGCTCCAATAGTAATACCACTAATATCTGTTTTATATCCCTGCATATGTTCATGTTTCTGCTGATTAACATTTGATAAAAAGACATCTGACCAAATATTCAATGATTGGTTACTAATATCAGATCCGGCTGACTTTACACTTGAGCCATCATCATGCTCTCTTGATACTTTAGACTCTACTATAGAAGCAACAGCATTCACTGCAGTCTTTACCCCGATTTTTAAGGCAGCATCAGAAGTTACCACCGGTAATATCAAAGCAGGAGATGCACTAGACTGTGATGAAGTTGGCTGCTCTATTACACTAAGTTGAAGCCGAGTTGGCATAGGTGGAAGAGGCGGGGCATAATGACCATCATCCCCATCACCAGAGGCATCATCACTAGCAGCTTCATCATCACTGTCAGCTCCACTACCACTAGCGGTACTATCATCTTCTTCTGTCTCAGTAGTAGATATACTACCTGTTTTTTCATCATCTTGAGACTGCTCATCATCCAACTTCATAAGCTTCAATACATCAACTTCACTTTCTGGAGTAGGTTTAGTACTATCGCCTTTTTGTTGTTCAACGAATCCATCAAAGCCAAATCTTAATTTTACTAAGCCGCCTTCATCAATATCAGGATTTAATGGCTTCCATCTACATTTATCATCACATAAATACACTAAGTCGTATAGATCTCCTTGTTGTGATTGATTACCACTAAATGCAACAGGGCTTAATACTGCCTTACGGGTAAGGTCCTTTTCAGAACCATTGCTATGCACAACAGAAAATACCAGCTTATTATCTGCACTCAAATGCTTGGAAGATATAACTACACAACCATTCCGTATAATACTTCCATTCTGGTCAACATCATAGCCAACATGAAATGTAGTAACCTGCTTTTTAGCTAACTTGTTAGGATTAGTACTGTGTGATTTTTGTGATTTATATCCTAACATTTTAATCTTATCACCCTCCAGAGTTAATGAACTTTTGCTAAGAGAAATATCCGCATTACCAATATCAATTACACCAGGTATGTGATCAGATTGAGTTATTTTAGTATCTCGTGTAATTATTAATCTACCTTTAGTTTTACCTGGGTTAATAACACAATTATTTGTATATATTGTTCCGCCAAAACTAACTACAGGCTTCTTTTCAGCACTTTTTGGTAGTATAGTAACACTCTCTACTGTCCCTAACGTACATCCAATATTAGCACTTATATCACCTTTACTCATTATAACTTGTGTACCACTACCATCTAGACCGTCAAGTTGTATACTTGTATTCCAAGTAGTTGCGCTATTAAATGTAACAGTACTATTTTTGTTTAACAAAATTTCCCTTACACTGGCTACAAAACCAGCTGTATGAGAACCAAAAACGTTTCCATCAGACGTAAAAGATGAACCGTCTTGTAGCTGTATACGGCCTAAAGCAGCCGCTTGATGTCCAATATGACCACTATGAGTTAATGCACAACCTTTATCTACTACTATACTTCCTCCAGAACTACCAGGTACACTTATATTAGCAGCAATATTTGCACTTTTTCCAGAGACAACCATCATATCCTGCATATTAAAAAAAATCACACTACCAGCATGTATATTAGTACTAGATGCTGTTTTGTCATGAGTAATAAAGACTTTATTGCAAGGCACTATCCCATCAGAAGTAATATTATGTTGCGGCAATACTATACTATGTAATGGCTTTTCTCTTGTTCCAGCTGTATTGCACAAAAGTTCGCATTGATACACCCCACCAGAAGAACTAGGGCTACCTTCAACAATCACTCTCCCAACTAATGGCATAGATGGATATATACTTCCCAAATATGCTGTACCATTTAATAATAACATTGGATTTTCAGTGTTATCCTGTACTTTCATCTTCAGCTTGTGAGCATATATGTTTCCTAGAACATTTAATGTCGTTGACCTATTCAGACTTACTTTTGTTATTGGCTTTTGAGGTGTTGCAATAGATCCATGTACATTATACTTTATTGGTCTTGTTGATAGATTATCAAAAATCATCTTTGCTGACCTTGATGTATCTGAAGCTACAGCTGCATGGATATTAACTTCATCCACACCACCTGCTGGATTAAAAAATAACTTTCCATTTAGGACATTTATTTTAACAGGCTCACCTGGGCTACCTATTTTTGCACAAGCAATTCTGCTGTTTGAGCCACTAGAATTTATAATTGTATCCTGACCTGCTATATTAGCAGCAAGACTTGATTGTAAATTTAAAGCTCCTGGTGCTGCTACTGCAAAACTTGTTGGACTGTTAACTCTCAGTTCTTTTAAAACACTAGTACCAGGTACTGTTAATTCTAGTGGGGCTTTAACAGCTAAACTTCCAGTAATAATTAGATCAGTAGGTAGTGATGTGGGTTTTGAGGTATAAAAAGGCCCATATCCACCTATAGTTGCATTTATTGCACCTTCAACTATACCTGGATCAGAGGAAGCTACAGAATTTAATACAGAAAGATCAAAAGGCGAGCTTTCTGGACTAAAAAATATTGATACGGCGCGTCTTACACGCTCAGATGTGCGTCGTCTTGAACGTTCTGTATCTGACTCTGAACCTGATAGCTCAGGTGCTGATACACTTGTACGGATACCAGAAACAAGACTGCTCTGCGGCTGCGATGTGTTGTTTATAACTACTAATGGTCTACGTATTCCTAGGTTTAAGCGTCTAATTTTCTTAAATGGCTTAGCAGGAAGATATAAAACCATGTTGTCAGCACAAACTTCAATATCAAATACATGAGGATCACCTTTCAAGTCCTCAATATACACATTACCACTATCAAAAATCCGAACTGGCTGCGCTCCATTTCCTGGATTTTGTTGAACCACTATAGATTGTGTATGAAGATCTCTTAATACAATTGGTGTTCTTGCTATTCCTGGTGTTGTTTGAGGAGATAAAAAACCCAAAATACTCCTTCTGTTTCCTCTGCCTCCTCTATCATCATCAGCGCCACCTCCAGCAGCAGTACCTCCAGCAGCAGTACCTCCAGCAGCGCCACCTCCAGCAGCACCATCTTCAGTAGTCCCACCTCCAGCAGCGCCACCTCCAGCAGCACCATCTTCAGTAGTCCCACCTCCAGCAGTAGTACCTCCAGTAGCATCATCTCCAGTAGTACCACCTTCAGTAGTCTCACCTTCAGCAGTAGTACCTCCAGTAGCATCATCTCCAGTAGTACCACCTCCAGCAGCACCACCTTCAGTTCCTTCAGCAGCTGGACTATCTGAATTAACTACTTCAGATGTTTCACTATTACCTTGTGTTCCTTCTCCTTCAGCAGTACCACTACCCGTATTTTCATTTGTTTCACCTGCATTGGTATCTACAGTATTATTATTTGATGTAGCTGCTGATGGCTCTTTATCAGCTGCATACATATTTGTAATAGTACCGAGAGTAAATAAAGTTGTAAAAAAAATTAGCGATATATTTTTTGAATTTTTCATCAATAGATTCCTACTTATCTTTGTAAAAAATTTAGGCTATGTATACTTTTAATGGTTATTTAAGTATAGCAATCAACCGATAGTTTAGATGTTTCTATAGTAATTTACAAGAGGATAAGAATTCTGCAATTTTAACTTGTATTAATATTTTTCATATCCATAGGAATCTAATTTTATATAAAATGAGTGATATTCTTGAGTAACAAAAGTGTTGCTATCTAAATTAGAATGACTATTGTAAGTAAATTTAAGTTTAAAAATATAATATAGCAAGTTGAAGTTTTTTATAAAATTATATCAAACAAATGTGTTAATATGGTTGGTTATTAATGTGGTAAAAATACAGCTTTAGATAGAAACTATACAACTCATTGCATGAAATTTACTAATATTATATACCTCTAGTAAATAAATAGCTAGTAAAGATATATTAAGATAAAATGAAGTATAGTACTTTAAAGAGATGTAAAGATTCATTTCAAGAGAGATATATAGCAACAATTTGCAATAGAAAACAATATTACTTTACAATAAGGGAGAAGTATCAGAAATTTTATTATTAAGCCATGAGTGAGTAAGGAAACACCTAGAAAGTATTACTGAAAATTAGCTCCAAGGAATGGGGAAAGCATATCAGATCTATAGTTTCTATAAACAAAACTAATATTACATATATATAATAACTATGTTTATGCTATAGATGATAGGGCTCCTGTTTCTGAATTAATCAAGCATAATACTGGTTTATTATTTTAACACACTGTTCTGTCTAAATGGGTTTCATTGATATATTTATCTTACCATAACTGCTTATTGCTTTAAGCCTACTAAACCTTCTATTAATCTCACCTTAATCAAAAACTGAGGTTAAGATATATTTAAACATTAAACTGTATTACACAATATTCTTATCAAATCCGTAAAGATGCCATTTTTGAGTTATAGCATCAATTAAACTCTGCGGCATAGCTATTTTTTCACCCCATTTTCTTGTAGTTTCGGGATATATTTTATTAGTAGCATCAATACCCATTTTACTACCTAAACCAGAACTTGGAGAAGCAAAATCTAAGTAGTCAATAGGAGTATTATTAATCATAATAGTATCTCTTTTTGGATCAGTTCTAGTTGATATTGCCCACATTACTTCTTGCCAATTACGTATGTTAATATCATTATCTACTACAATAACATATTTAGTATAGATAAATTGTCGTAAAAAAGACCAAACTCCCATCATGATTCGTTGAGCCTGACCTGGATAATCTTTTTTAATACTCACAATTGCAATTCGGTATGAACATCCTTCAGGAGGAAGCCAAAAATCACAAATTTCGGGAAACTGTTTTTGAATTAAAGGGATAACAATTTCATTTAAAGCTTCACCAATCACCGATGGCTCATCTGGAGGTTTTCCAGTATAAGTCGTTAAATATATAGGATTAGGCCTCATAGTAATAGCATTAATAGTAAAAACTGGAAATTTATCTACCTCATTATAGTAGCCAGTATGATCTCCAAAAGGCCCTTCATTTTGATAATCATCAAAGCTAACTTCTCCTTCTAAGATTATTTCTGCTTCAGCTGGCACTTTGAGGTCAACAGTTAAACAATTAACTAAATTGGTATTACTTCCTCTCAACAAGCTAGCAAAGTCATACTCTGAAATATTTTCTGGTAATGGCATAACAGCAGCTAAAATTGTTGCTGGATCAGCTCCAATAACAGCGGCAGCTGGAAAGGACTTATGTTTTGTAGTTTTAAACCATCTTAAGTATTGCTGTGATCCTCCCCTAAGCTTAAGCCATCGCATTAATAATTTATTTTTTCCTATTAGCTGCAATCTGTATACCCCTAAATTGAATCGGTCGACTTGAGCAGATGTTGGACCCTTTGTAACTATTAAAGGCCAAGTAATTAATGGAGCAACATCATTAGGCCAACATTTTTGAATTGGTAATGAATATAGATCTACTTCTTTATCTTTTATTACTATTGCTTGGCATGCTCCGATTGACAGAGTTTTAGGAGGCATATTAATAACTTTTTTAGCAATTGGTAGTAATTTCAAAATTTCTTTGAACGATGATGGAGGATTTGGCTGTCTTAAAAAAGCCAGTAAATTTCCAATTTCTTTAAAAGAAGAAATATTGCCACCTAATCCTAATGCTATTCTTTCCATAGTACCAAATAGATTAGATACTACTGGATACTGATACTTATTTCCATGATCATCTAGTACATTGCTGAAAAATAGCGCTGGACCTTTACTGTTAAATACTCTACGACTAATTTCGGTAATTTCAAGAGTTGCAAACACAGGCTCAGAGATATGATGTAATAAATTCTTTGTTCGTAGTAATTCTAAAAACTGCTGAAAATTTTTATATGCCATAACATTCAAATTTTACTATAAATATTAACTATTTTATACATTAATTTAACTTAATTTGCTTAATTATTCTCCCTAGTTTTTCAGTTTAAAATAAAATTCTGTATAAAATATATTACTAAATTTTAAAACATTGTTAATATCGCTTTTAGCACTGTAAATATGCTAGTTACCTAATGTTTTAGAATATATTTCGCATAAAAAAAGTATAACAGAATTAATACATTAAATGTTTATTTTTTTATTATCATCTCTATGCTTTTCTCCTAAAAAAAACTGAGTTTAAGGCTAGAAAGGATTAGGTATAATATTTAGAGATGTAAAGTAAGATCAGAATTTGTATAATTATAAATAGCTCATATAAAAATATTTAAAGTTTTTACAAGGAAACTAATGATATAATAATACTATTTTAAGATTTCTAGAAATCTTAATATTCTAGGTCTTCTAATATCTATTGCATTGATTACTACTTTTAATAAAATCATTAACAAAATAAGTATAAGATTGTTATATCTTCTTTATGGTTCTTAAACAGAGAGATACAAACAGATTTGTTGCGTTAAACTTAGTTACTTTTACAGATAAGATTAGTAACTATTTTGTACTAAAGTGCAATAGAAAGTTTACCAAAACTACTAATCTGAATAGGAAAATTTAAGTATTAAAAATAGCTTATTTTAAAATTTGAATTTTTTACTCAGCATTACTAATACATATTACTAATTTTTTTTAGATTTTTCTTAAATGATTGTACCTTCTTTAGATAATCTTGAGCTTCAAACGATAGCTTATTGTAAAGAATCTGCTTTTCTTGGTTAATTTTATGTAATTGAGCACGATAATCACTGATTTCAGTACGAACGTTTTCTGGTACAGTGCGTACATATGCTTTATATTCTTCTAAGATTTTGGTAATATTATCACTGCTACTACTATTATGCTGATTTTCTATAATCTCATTATTTTGTGTTTGCGGTATAGAGTTAGCTAAAACTGATGAAACTAAAAAACTGCTAACTATTAATCCAACTAAAAATTTGTGCACTGTATTATTCAAAAATGTTTAAATACTTACTAGTATAGCAAATAAGCTAGTCGCTGTATATCTTATTTACAATTCTGTTTGCAAAATTTTTTTGATAAGAAAAAATATAAACCTCAGTTTTAGATTAAAAAGAATTAGATAGAGGACTTAGAGAAATAAAAAAATAGTTTAATAAAGAGATACCCTATGAATAAGAGTAAAAAAAATTTATAAAACAGTCAAAGATGTAGCAAACATATATTGTTCTATTGATGATTTTGTTAAAATTAGCAATCAATGGGTTAATAGTTCATATTTATCCAATAACACTAGAAATCCCATCAGAACATCTGGAATAAGCTATTTAGAGATTATAACAATAGTATTATTATACTATCATTCTATTTGTATAAAAACTTTAAACATTTTTAGCTGTCTGTATATTTAAAATATCTTTTGAAATAAAGTATTTGATAATATTATTTAGCTTTTAGCAAAACTAGTAAAGACAGTTTTGGGGAAAATTAAATTCGTTAATTTATTAATTGGATCAAGCACTTTAACTAATTAAAGGAAATATAAATGATAGAACTATATCTCTTAACCAAGTATTAGTTTGTTATTTGGTAACAAAGGCTATTAAACACTGTATTCAGTATATTAAAAGTTTTTTCAGAAGTTTAAGCTATATCATAGAATACTTTAGTTGCTTATTGCCTTAAGCCTGCTAATGGCTTATATTAATTTTAAAATCTTGATTCTAAAAAAAGATGTTAATTGTAGGTGTTATACAGCTTTATAGATTAAGGAAAACTAACTTTGCTGCTTCATTATGCAGAGGGGTTAGCTTTTCTCAGAAAAGAAAGCCTCTCTAAGTATTTATAAACAAAATCTATACAGCTTATAGAGATATAAAATAAACAACTAACAGCTATAATACTACAAAAATATATTTTTAATACTCCAGGTAAAGTAAAGACATTATCACTTAACACTTAACGCTACAATAAGGGTTTGAGGTGCAAAAAAGGTATATAAAGTTGGTATACTCATCATATGTTCGTAAAAAAAATAAAAAATTTTAAAAAAATTTAAAATAATTTTTTAAAAAATTTCTGCTATAGCTGAAATCTAGGAGATGATTTATGAAATCTATAGTTAGAACATGTGCAATAAATAGTTACGGAATTGACAAAAACTATGATGGTTATGGTGGGAATAATGACACAATTTTTTATCGTTTTATTGGAAATTTTATTCCCTCAGAATGGAGAAAGTTAACCGGAGATAATGGAAAAACCTTAAGTAAAACCTCTAAACAACTCTTATCATTGATAGTATATAGGCTACAGATCTATTACAATAAAGATATAGAGGAATTACAGGAGAATTATTACTTTTATGAAGAGTCATTAGGACTTCAGCACAGAAGGGTTAGGCAATGCCTAGTAGAATTAAGAGATGCAGGTTTTATTGAACTTAATAATAAAAAATA
>NZ_LANP01000013.1 GCF_000964595.1 Orientia chuto str. Dubai
TGAATCAATAACCATTTTTCTTCCTTAGTAATTGCAGTCATTATTGCAATTATATTGGATACTGCCAGTAATACAGTAATTACCAGCAAGACCTTATTATATCTTACTAACTCTTGTACAGCATTTTGCTTAAAGAGATGATTCACTATTTACCAACTTTTTTATTTAGCAATCCTAAATAACTTATTGGTTTTGGTAATAGACCTTTGGCTACTAAAAAACTCTTTAACAAAAAATATTCTGAAACCTTTTTAAATTTCTTAAAGCTATAACATAATATAGCACCTGTAACTATAGACAATAAGCCTAGTTTAATATGACTGCTATTTAATAATACTATTCCCGGAATTCCCCCAGCTAGCACTACACTCCACTCATCTATACTTAAGCCTATATATTTCAATGGTCTTGATAATGACCAATATAACTTTTGCATAATCACCTGCAGCTATGATTGTAGCATGAGAAAACTTATTTTACTAATATAATATTTAAATTAGCTAAATATCTTCAAACGCAGATAGTACCTGCACAGGTTACATTAACGTGCATTGCGTTAGTACATTCATTCATCATTTGTGTAACTTTAGCCATACACTGCCGCACTGCTTCTAAACTAACTCTAGCATAAATACTCGTTGTTTTTAGGTCATCATGATTCAATACTATACCAATTGTATGCTGACTTGCGCCAAAATCTGCCAGACAACTTGCAAGCGTCCGGCGCAGATCGTGTATTCTTAAATTTTCTATGCCTGCCTTTGCACAAATCTTATGCCATGTTCCCTCTGGCTTCTCTAAGTGTCCGCTTTTGCTAGTATCACTTGGTAGCACCCATTTTGATGTTACTTTCATCCCCTGTAATATTTCCATTGCATCGTCTGTTAATGGTACATCTTGTGGCTTTCCATTCTTAGTTTTTTTTATATGCCATATTTTTTTAGTAAAATCTATATCGCTCCATTTCATGGTTAACACATTCCTTTTTCTAGCTCCGGTATATAACGCTAAACGAATAAAAATTATACCCAGCATTGTCAGCATTTACAAAAAATGCAAAAGGTGAAGTTACAGGTGCACAAATTGTATATTTGAATTCAAAAACAGGCGATAAAGCAGATATTTCAGTGCCTAGAAGAGCTTTTGGTAAAATTAGTGGTTCGTTTGTTAGAATTAGTCAATGGAATTATGCACCCGTAACAATTATAACAGAAGGAGTTGAAACCGCTCTAAGCCTTAAATAAATTGATGGAAAAATTATAGCTGGTGTTGGTGTACATAATTTTAAGAGCATATTGCAGGAGAAAAAATCATCATAGCTGCAGATAATGATGGACAAAATTTAATAACCATCAATACTGTTAATAAGGCTGTAAAAAGCTTGGAAAGCAAAGGAGCAAATGTGATAAAAGTATAATGCCACCACAAGAAGATGATTTCAATGATTTATTACGAAGTCAAGGAGCAGAATCAATCAGGAATATTGTAATGCCTGAAATAGCTAAACTAACTCAAAATGAATCAGCAATAACTCAAGTTAAAGATTTATATGAAAAATCATCTCCTCTGTACTATTATAATCAAAAAGATGAAGCCAATGTAGAAGTAATAGTAGCCAAAAATATTTGGAAAATCATACAGGAATTTATAATACAAATGATAATCCTAATCTAAGAGCGATTTGGAATGAAGGTGCTCCTGCACTTGTTTTTGTAAGAAATGAAAAAGATGAAATTACTGGTGCACAAGTATTATATTTAGATTCTAAAACATGTAATAAAATTCAAGAAAAAATGGTTGGTAAAACTGACGGTTCATTTGCTACAATTCAGAATTCAGATGATGCCCCTATAACTATTATAACAAAAGATATTAAAACTGCACTAAGTCTAAAACAAGCTAAAATAGAAGGAAAAATCATATGTGCTATCGAAGCAAGTAATATTCAAAGCTATAAGCCATTTGCAGGAAAAATCTTAGCAAGTAATGATAGGAATGATGAGGCTGAATTGGCAAGTAAAGGGTACAAACAATAATGAAAGATTTAACAATATATTGCAAACTCAAGGGGCTCAATCTATTAGGAATATTGTAATGCCTGAAGTGGCTAAACTCACCAATCAATCTAACATACAACAACCAAGATTATGTCCAAAAATTTAAAACACGATGCATTATTTAAGCGTCTTATGACTAATCCAATAGCAGCGTTGGATTATCTGAAAGATTATTTACCAAGCAGAGTTATAGATTTAGTTGATTTAAACACTGTAACACTTGAAAAAGATTCCTTTGTTGAAGCAGATCTACGTCGCAGCATGTGTGATATTCTACTTTCAATGAAAACAAAATAATCAGGCATTTATATATGTTCTTGTTGAAGCTCAAGTTAGCCCAGATTATTGGACTGCTTTCAGATTGTGGAAATATACTTTATCATTACTGGAAAAATATCAAAAAGAAAGAAATAAATTACCACTAGTTATACCTAGTATATCATGGTACTAAAACATTTAATGCCCCAAGAAGTTTATGGGAACTATTTTATGACCCCGAATTAGCTAAAGAGTTTTGGGCTCTGAATATAAATTAACAGATTGGCAAGCAATGCCAGATATGAAATCAAAAAGCAACAGCAGCGCTAGCATATTTTATGAAATATGTACATTCAATGCTAGCCATATGGGAAGAATTTTTGGAATTATATAAGGACGCAGTCTTAATAGACCAAAAACGTGAATATATTTACATGACTTCACTATTATGGTATACTGAAAATAAGGTTAGTAAAAATGAGCAAAGTAAGTTAGAACAAATACTAGCCAAGAATTTATCAAAGGAGGAGGCAGAAACTCTTATGGTGACAATTGCTGAAAAATATATTGATGAAGGCAGAGCTGAAGGTATAGAATTTGGTGAAGCGAAAGCTAAAAAAGAGCTGGCTTTAATGAAATTATAAAAATCCAGCTTTCCGAATGAATTTGTATCCGAAAATACTGGTTTATCGAAACAAGAGATATTGGCGCTAAAAGGCAGTATTGATTAATTAATAATTCACTAACGTTAACATTGCCTACTGAAAATAGAACTTACTATTAACTTGTGTTAACTTTTATAATTAATATTCAACTTTAACTGTAATTAAATTTATAAAATTTGTCAATATTATAAAAAAATTAACGCAAAAGGTCGAATATAGGGATAATAAAAATTTAGGAAATTTAGCACTGGTTTTCAACTTAAAAGTTGAACTAATAATCAAGAAAAACGCATACACCCTAAGGGTAATTAAGCTATTTTCAAGTCAGATGTATTATGAATGAATTAGCATAAAAAAATTGCTTAAAACAAGCATAATTATTTGATCAATTATTTAACCACAGTATTTATTAATAATATACATATCAATTATGTGGTAATTATGTCTTCAATAGCATTAAAGTTTACAAATAGAGTACTAAGTAGACTCCGAATGAAAAAACAGTTTATAGAGATCAAAAGTAGACTTGTTTTAAGAGATCAAGAAGAAAAATATTTTTTTAGATAAGAAATATAGACAACAGGAGCTACAGATAGGAGCATATCTATGCGGTTAGATACGCTAAAAAAAAGCAAGAGAATACAAGACATTACTGGCAAAAGAAATAGACCCGAGAGAAGTAAGACGTAAGAACTATATAGAGGAAAATGAGAAGCGTATAAAAAAAACACAAGAGATAACATTGAAAGAAGCTGTATAATAAGTTCATGGAAGAGTATAGCAAAGTGTATACTGTGAACTGGAAAAACTGCGCTGCAAGAATACATAATTATGCAAAACTATTATATACAAAAAAGATCAGCAAAACTGAAAGGAATGAATATTGAAAAAATATTTAAAGAGATATAAGTAAAGACAAGAAATATGCAACAGCAAATGCATTTCTGATAGATTTAGGAACTATGTTTAATAAGGCAATAAAATGGGGCTAATAAAAAAAACCTACATTAGGAATAGAGAAACATAAAATGCAAGCAAGAGAACGTCGTTTAACTTACGATGAAATGATGAAATTTTTACAAGTAGTAAATCAAGAAAAGAACGAGATAGTCAAAGATTTTATATTACTGGCATTACAAAGCTTATATTTTTTTTAATCTATAGCTACACTTCTTTACCTTCTACGCCATTCTACAGGCATATCTACTACCATAGAAAAGTCATTACCTCTAATATGACTAATAACAGCTCGAGTATTAAGTGGTAATGGATAATTATTACGAGCATGGCCAATACCCTGTAGTCTAAAAACAGGGAAATTTACACTTTGTGCAAATTTATTTTTGACTAACTCTAGTAACTGATCATTGTTGGCGCATAAAATATCACCAAAAATTACTGCTTGTACTTTATCTAAAATATGAGCTTGCTTTAAATGCTCTAAGCTAAGCTCTAATAGAGCTGGATCAGGCTCTACCTCCTCTAAAAATAGAATCTTATCTTTCGCATCTATTTGCCAGCATGTTCCTATACTAGCTCTAATTAATGATATAGAGCCACCAACAACCTTAGACTCTAATATTCCGTCAGCAAATTCAACACCATTATCAATTATTTTTAAATTAAATTTAATATTATTACGATATCCTGAGATTAGCAACTCTAACTTGTCAATAGAATCCTGAGATATCTTATTGTCTATTATCTGGTCTAACATAGGAGAATGTAAAGTACCCCAATCATACCTATTTTGTAAATAAAAGTGCAAAACACTAATATCACTAAATCCCATCAAGATTTTTTTACCCTTATTTTGAGCAATCTTCTTTTTCACATCATCAGGTAGCTTCTCTAAATATGGAATCAGTCTACTAGCTCCCCTACCTCCCCTAGTACACCAAATAGCTATACTGTTTTGATTTGTTAATGCTTTAACTAAGCTTTCAGCTCTAAACTCATCTGTATTAGAATATAGAGGATCAGCATCACTGTAAATGTTTTCGGGAATATTGGCTTTTATACCTATAGACTCTAAATAATCTTCTATTAATTGAAGATTTAGTTCACTTCCTTTGGAACTTGGAGCTATAATATCAAATACCGTATCTGGTGCAGCAGAGCAAGTGCCTGTACTAGCAACTAAAAGAAAAAAAAGATAAATAATAAAACGCATTATAATATTTTTTAATAATTAAAATTAATTTTTGAGCTTTGAAAATTATTTTTGAATTCATGCCCAATTAGTTAATATGCTTAAATTTTTAAGATAAAATATTATATAACAATAAAAAGATCAACAATAATAACCATAAAGCTTAAATTCGGAAGTAAAAAAGAAAACAGTTATAGTTAAGGTTGAATATTAACTAAATTAATTAACACATACGCTAATAGCAGATTTTAAGAAGTTTGCAAGTTAAGAAAAAATTAACTTTTTTGTACTTCTTTTGCAGTCTATAGTTTTTAATAAAAAAAATGTTAAGTGATTTGTTATTATTGCAGCTTTTAACAAAACTAGTATAAGGTTTGTTTTGAGATTACATTTGTTAATTAATAGACAAGTTGAAATTCAAGTTCTTAAATTAACTAAATCAAATGTAGACTATACTACTCTTGTCAAGGATATTACTAATTTAGTATTTAGCGATAAAGCTATTTTAAACAAAATTTGTTTTCTAAATTTTAGAGAATTGAAGTTGGTAAATGGTATAAAAAAAATATGAAGCATTAACTCTTACCTTTAGCTAAAAAGATTTTACTAAGTAAACATTCAATTATTGAAACTGTATTCAGCATATTAAATGGTTCTTTTTAGCTCAAATACATTCAGCAATACAGTTCCTTCAATACTGAATGCTTTAGTCCATACATCATACTGCTTTTAGTTGATTATTTTGCCTTAATCTCACTAAAATTTCTATGAGCTCTAAATTCAAAACTAAGGTTACAATAGAATGTAAGAATCTTTAATGCAATTTGTCCATGTTTAATTCTCTATTTTTTGCCCCACTGCTGTAATAATTATTATCAGTTGAAAATATTTAATATTGGTGATTCTAACAATAAATTCCATATCTTCTGTAGATAGAACTATAATATCAGATACCTCAAGATATATGTACCTGATAGGTAGTGCAAAATTAAGCACTATACTTTCAATATTTGCATTTTTAAGTATAGTTTGACAAATATTTTGCGCATGTTGTATAGATGTTACTACTGGTAAATTAAGATTATATGGTTGATTATGATCTTTTGAAGCATAATTATATGTAGTAAGGCAATAATTATTAGTATTTATAAATGTCAGATTAATGTTATTTAGAATTTGATTTTGAGATATAATTGCATAATTGACTGGAGCTTTACATGATTGTATAACACATTGTTTAACTGATAGGTACAAATTAGTTTTGTGATTGCGTACAACAAAGCTAATTTTATTTGTTGCACTAGTTTTTATGTCAAAAAAATAACAGCACCTAAGCATATTTATTATATTAATAGCTTTATGATTTTTTGTTATAAGAAATCCTGCAGCTTCATCGTTAATTGAAGTGACATCAACAATATCAATTCCACTTTTAGTACATAACTCTGTGACTATTGCTGCTAAATTTGTTCCAGTAAGTTTTCCATTAATCCAATGTCCAGTTTCCCATAATGCTCTATCTTGCCAATATGTATTTGTTGGCCAAGTTGGATAAGGTCTAGCATCCCAAGCCCATAAAAATATGTTTTTAACCATATCAGAATGTTGCTGCCAATATTCTAAGGTAGCCTTAATTGCTTTGCTTTGAATTAAAAAATCTACTGCTCCAGTAGAGTATTTAAGATATTGCTGAGCATTTGAATTTGAATCAAAAAAGATGTTTGGTTGATTTGTTGCTTTATCTACAGAAGGAATCCCAAATTCTGTAAACCAGATTGGTTTCATTTTAGGAGCCCAGACAGTTTTTTGACCATTAGAATCAATGTGATGTTGGCTCCACCAATGTCTTATATTTTTCCAAGCTAAATTTACATTATCAAATTTTTTAGGCTGATTGTTGTCAAAGTAATAATCATAGCCTTCTCCTGATTCCCATCCATGTTTTATTTCTTTAATATCAATATTAGAGTCTTGAGTATGAGTTAAAGGAAAGTAAGCATCAATGCCAACAAAATCTATTGCTTCACATGCCCATAAAATATCTAAATGATAATAATGGCCGTCATTGGTATCAACATGATGGTATTCACTCCAATCTGCTGCATAACTCACTAATACTTGATTACCCAATATTGACTTTACAGCTTTAGCTAGTTCGATCAGTTCTAACACAGCTGGAAATTTCTCTGCTTTGCTAAAGCTATTATAGACAGAGGTTAAATTTTTGAGCTCAGAACCAATAATAAATGCATCCACTTTTCCTAGTGCTAGTTTAGCATAATGTAAAATAAAATAGTTATATGATCCTTTCTTAGGATTGATTGTAGTATATTCTTTGCCTCCTCGAAAAAAAGTAGCAATAACTGTATTTAAAGCAGTATTACATTGCGGAGCATGAATATTACCACGCCATGGTTTGCCATTAATATCCATCATAATGATTGGGTAGAGCATTATTTTGAGCTGTTTACTTTTAAGTAAAGCTAAATATCGCAGTAAGCTTTGATCATTAATTGAACCACCATATCTTAAATTTCCTGTGAAATCTTTGCTGATTAGTGGAGCTTCATTACGGTTATAATCTGCTACTTGCCATTTAGGACCATAATCATAATATTCTACTTTTGGTAAAACTTTGCATTTATCAGCTTCCAAATTCGTTCCAAACCAGCAAACTACAGGCGCTATCCATTTAAGATTAGAGCAAGTATTTAGTAATTGGTTAAGACTAACAACGCTATTAGCTAACTTAAGGTTATTATGACAATTAACTGCTACCTTGTTGTTGTGAGTACATTTATATTGTATTTGGGGATCTAAAATAAATTCTCCGCTACCTGGTATTATTGCTATTGATTGAATTAGATCTGCAGTATTATTTATATTTTTTAGCTTAGAATAATTCACATTAGGATGTCTAGTCACTTCAAATGAAAAGATTGGTATTTTGTTATTGAAGTCATTAAGTTTTATATTTTTAAAGACTATATATGCTAATCCTCTAAATGCAGGAGTAGAATTATTTTCCATAATTATTAATGGATCAGGTTCTTGAGTTTCTGTGCCATAATAAAGAGTATACTCATATTCTAAATCATTAAGTAGTTGGTCATTATGCCAAATTCTACCAATTCTATTAATTGGTCCTTCACATAAAGCAAAAGCTATAGAAACATAATTTATGTTATGCTCATGGTTGTAAGTTGTATTTTGTTGATTGATAGTAGTGACTTCTTTTTTTTAATTAAAATTTCCTATCCAGATAATAGTACCATAAAGCTTTACAGTGCCAAAAATCAATGGAATATTGCTTCCATATGGTTCTGGTACTTTTTCTATTGAATGAATTTGTGTACCAATGTAATAATATTCAAAAATTTTTTTATTATACTCCTCATTTATTTGTTGTATTTTCTCTGCTTCAAGATAATTACCAATTGTTCTGCCAGCAAAACGACCAATTGTTGATAACATACCTCCACCCAGAGATTTACCAATATATCCTCCAAGACAATTTAGTGATTTTGTTAGCATTTATTTTGTCTTGTTTAATTTAGAATGTTATTACATATTGAACATATACTAAAAACATGTTAGGCTAACAAAATTAAATAGGTTTGTTTTTTTAACTGGTCCTTAACACCTTGAAGGATTTTCTAAAAGTATAATTTTAAGTCAAATAAATGTTATCTAAAAATATACATACTACTGATGTGGTTATTGTAGGTGCTGGCCCAGTTGGTTTATTTGCTATCTTTCAGGCTGGAATGTTGGAAATGAAATGCCATGTTGTTGACGCATTGGATTATGTAGGTGGACAATGTGTTACTCTTTATCCAGAAAAGCCAATTTACGATATTCCAGCTTATCCAGTTATTACAGCAGCTGATTTAATAGAGAAACTAAAACAACAGATAGCGCCTTTTGATACAGTTTATCACTTAGGGCAGCAAGTTACAGAATGTCAAATTAATAATGATGTAATTACTATCACTACTTCAGCTCAACAAACAATTCATACTAAATCATTAATTATTGCAGCTGGTTGTGGAGCATTTAAATATAAAAAACCAGCATTAGATAATATTGATGAGTTTGAGGATAAAACAGTATTTTATTCAGTAAAAGATAAAAATAAATTCGTTAATCAGAAAGTAGTCATAGCTGGAGGCGGGGATTCTGCTGCAGATTGGGCGTTGCTCTTATCTGATATAGCTGAGGTAATATATTTGGTTCATCGTAGAAGTAATTTTAGATGCGCAATACATAGCCTTAATCAAATAAAACAACTAGCTGAACGTGGTAAAATTCAAATGGTTACACCATATCAACTAGCTAAATTAAACGGAGAAAATGGTATTCTTAAGGAAGTTTTAGTTTCTAATTTTGATGGAGCGACCAAAACATTGCCAGCTGATTATTTATTAGCTTTTTTTGGATTAGCAGCTGATCTAGGTCCGATTCATAAATGGGGACTAAAAACTGATTTACGACGAATTGAAGTTAATGCAATTACACATGAAACTACAGTACCAGGTATTTATGCTATTGGAGATGTGGCATCATATCCTGGGAAAATGAAATTAATAGTAACGGGTTTTGCTGAAGCAGCTACTGTAATGAATCATTGTTATGAGAAAGTTTTTGGAAAAAAACTACATTTTCAATATTCTACTTTAAAAGGAATATTGCGTTCGTGACAGCAGTAATTATGGATGGTAAGAAGTTAGCTGAGTTGAGACTAACAGAAATGAAAAGTGACTTACTAGCTCTTAAAAATAAATATCAAATAACAGTTAAGTTAGTAATAATTCTAGTTGGTAATAATGATGCAAGCTTAGTTTATGTTAATAATAAGGTAGCTAAGGCTGCTACTATTGGTATGAATTCAGAAATAATTAAGTTATCTGAATCTATAGAAGAAAAAAAGTTGTTACATATTATTGATAACTTAAATTGTGATAGTACAGTACATGGTATTATAGTTCAGTTACCACTGCCACCTCACATTGATGCTTTGAAATTATTTACAAGAATTGATTCAAAAAAAGATGTTGACGGACTTAATCCAATAAATATAGGTTACCTTAATATTGGATCTAAACAGGGCTTAATTCCTTGTACGGCTTTGGGATGTATAGATTTGTTACAGTATTATATTAAAAATCTGAAGAGTAAACATGTAGTAGTAATAGGAAAATCTAATATTGTAGGTAAACCTCTAGCTACATTACTATTGCATAATTCTTGCACTGTTACTGTTTGTCATTCGGCTACTGTGGACTTAGCTTGCCATACTAAAGCAGCAGATATAGTAATTTCAGCAGTTGGAAAAGCAAATTTTTTAACTGCTAAGTATTTTTCAAATAATTTAGCTTTTATTGATATTGGAATAAGTCATATTTATGATCCACAAAGTCAGAAAAAAAAACTGGTTGGAGATGGGGATTTTTTAAAGGTTAAAGATCTAGTAAAATTTATTACTCCAGTGCCTGGCGGAGTAGGACCAATGACGGTAACATATCTACTAAAAAATACGTTAACTGCTGCTAAGCTTATTCACGCGAGCAGAATAAATAATTATGATAAACCATAATTGGGTAAAGATAGTTATCATATAAAATACTACTTTAGAGATTATTTTTACTAAATTTAAGTCTAAGTAATCTATAAGATTTAACAAATAACTAATACAATATAACCATAATTGCAATATAGCAAATTTATTATTAATTAGGTATTTATTGCAAGTAATGTTGTAGCTAATAGTCATAAAAATTAATGAAATGCCCGCTGCTAGTTCATAATATGTAATTACACTTTTAGTTAATAAGTTAGTTATATTAATGGTAAGAAAAAACATTATTGATGATAATAAGCCATGATAGACTATATCTTGAGACAACAACATGGTTTGTTGCCATGATCTATTAGGTAAAACTATAGAATCATAATTATATATACTTTTATAGATTTTGATAGTGAATATCTGATAAAGCATTGTTAGTGCAAATATAATTGCTGGTATACTAATAAAGTATTGAGTGTAGTGAATATAGAATTGCTTAAAATATGGAGATTCCATGTTATATATTACGTGTCCCAGTAATCCAGAAATTGCAACTACTGTATTTAATAGTATTAAAATATTATATATAAAGGTTATTTTACTGTTAGATCTAATATGCAATAGTGATTGTATTAAATATAACCATGCAACCATTAAAGTTTGAGTGAAAAAAACATATATAATATTCCCACTACTCCAAAATATAGTGTTATAAAAAAATAGTAAATCTATTTGATACTTAGTTAGTATTGTTTGTAAGCTATAATAAGAACAAATAAAACTAATGCAAGCAGTTAAAATAATTAATGTTAAAGTTATGCTTGTTATGTTGCATATGTTAATTGTAATAATATGAAAAAGAATTACAGCTACTATAAAGCAAGATAATCCAAATATAAAAATTAGGCTATTTATTATAGGAATATAGTTATTTAATATTAATTGTTTATTAAAATTTTGTGGTAAAATAATGCAAATAATTCCTATGAGTAGCAAGAATTGTAATATTATAATTAGATGATTAAGTCTTTGTACACAATTATTAATATTGATTATTATTAGACAACTAGTGAGTAAAGATAGCATTGTTGATAAATTATTACATTTAACTAATGCAAAATTAACTATATCTTTATCAACAAACAAATTAGCTAAAAATGGGATTTCTGCACAAAATAATATTATAGAATATATTACCTTAGCTATAATAATAACAATTCCTAATTGCTTTACATAGGTTGCATTATTTGCTAATTCTATTCTCATTATGATTTTGAGTTAGTAACTTTATCAGAATTACTAGATATAGCTTTTTTAGTTTTACGGAATTGAGATGGAGGTTTCGTAATTATTGCTATGCAATCATTAATTGATAAATTAAGGTAATCATAATTTTTAGGTATTGAAATAAATTTTCCATCATGTTTTAAGTATGGCCCATATCTGCCAATAGCTACAGTAATTTCTTTATTAGTATTCGGGTTTAATCCAATTATTTTAGGTAATTCAAGTAATTTCTCAGCTATCTCAAGTGTTATATCAGTACTACCAGTCAATGATATCCTTTTCGGTTTTTCATTTTTATTATTGCTATCTTCTCCTGCTTGAATATACCAACCAAATGGTCCTTCTTTAAGGTAAATTGTTTTTTGCATTGTTTCAGAATAGCCAATTACTTTATTATTTTTTCCTTTAGATAAGCTGCTATCATTATGTAATTTCTCCTTGTTGTTGTTTTCAAAAGAGGTAGAAATATTACGCGTAAAATCACAATTAGGATAATTTGAACAGGCTAAAAATGCCCCATACTTGCTTAATTTTAATGATAGCTTACCTATTTTACAGGCAGAGCATAATCTATGGTCAGTCTCATCATTTTTTTGTGTTGATGGAAATAGAAAGCTAGCTAGTAAACTTTCTATTTGAGATACTATATCTGCAATTTTATATTGATCTATCTCTTGAATGTTGTTATTAAATCCTGTCCAGAAATCTTGCAGTGTTTCTTTCCACTTAATTGTTCCATTAGCAATACTATCAAGTTGATCTTCAAGTTTAGCTGTAAAATCATATTCAACATACTTTTTAAAAAATGAAGTTAAGAATGCTGTAACTAGCTTTCCTTTATTTTGAGGTATGAAGCGTTTTTGATCTAAACTAACATAGTCTCTTTCTTGTAGCACAGATATAATTGCTGCATAAGTTGATGGTCTACCGATACCAAGATCTTCAAGCGTTTTAACTAATGTAGCTTCAGAATAGCGAGGTGGAGGTTCAGTAAAATGTTGTTTTGGTGAAATATTCCTTACTTGCATTATTTCATCCCGGCTCAAATTAGGTAATAATTTTTTATCTTCTTCTTCTTCATTAATTTCTTTATAAACTTTATAAAAACCATCAAAAGCTATAGTTGAACCAGTAGCTTTAGCTGCATGTAATTTATTTAAACTAAAAAAGTTAATTGATACTGTATTTAAAACTACATTTTCCATTTGACATGCTACTGTACGCTGCCAAATTAATTCATATAGTTTTAGATAATCTGCTTCAATTTTGTTAGATAATGACTGTGGTGTTATGTTAATGTTAATAGGCCTAATAGCCTCATGTGCTTCTTGAGCGTTTTTAACTTTTGATTTAAATACTCTGATTTGTTTATGTAAATATTTACTGCCAAAGTTTGAACTAATAAAATTTCTAGTTTCATCAACAAAATCTTTAGATAGCATTACACTATCAGTTCTCATATAGGTGATTAATGCAGTAGCTTCGTTATTTAGATTAATGCCTTCGTAAAGTTTTTGAGCTATAGTCATAGTTTTTTTTGCAGTAAATCCTAATTTATTAGCAGCTTCTTGTTGTAAGGAAGAAGTAATAAATGGAGGAGGTGGAGACTTTTTTCTTTGTTTTTTGATAACATCTGAGACTTTAAATTTTTGGTTTCCAATTTTTTTAACAATGTTTTGTGCTTGAGATTGATTAGCTATAGAGAATTTTTCTAATTTTTGATTATTGAATTCTATTAATTTAGCTGTAACTATATCGTTATTACTATTGATCATATCAATGTGAATATCCCAATACTCCTGAGAAATAAATTTTAATATTTCTTCTTCACGTTCGCAGATTAACCTAAGTCCTACAGATTGGACTCGACCAGCTGATTTACATCCTGGTAGCTTACGCCACAGTAAAGGTGAAAGACTAAACCCTACTAAATAGTCTAATGATCGTCTAGCTTGCTGAGCATTAACTAAATTTAAATTGATATCACGTGGTTGTTGCAGTGCTTGATTTACAGCTTTTTTTGTAATTTCATTAAATACTATCCTTTTAAAATTAGCAAAAATCTTTTTTTCTTTCAGAACTTCCATGATATGCCAAGAAATTGACTCACCTTCTCGATCAGGATCTGTAGCTAAATAAATGCATTCTGATTCTTTAGCAAGACTGCAAATTGTTTTAATATGCTGTTTAGACTTAGGATTAATCTCATATTTAATGAAAAAATCTTTTTCTGGTAATACTGAACCTGCTTTTGCTAGTAGATCTCTAACATGTCCATAGGATGCCACTACTTGAAAGTCTGAGCCTAAATATTTGTTAATAGTTTTTGCTTTAGCTGGAGATTCAACAATTAATAGTTTCATACTTAATTTTAAAGATTTTATTTATGCACTTTTAAGTATAAAACTATTTAACAGATTATACTAGTAAGAGCATTTTTACTATTAGCATAATTTTTTAACGGTAGCAATTAATTCTCTAACTGTATTAACTGATTGCTCAAAAGCATGTTGCTCTATTTCATTTAACTCAAGTTTAATAATTTTTTCAACACCATTCTTTCCTATTATTACAGGCATACCAACATATAGACCTTCAGATTTTATATTATAATAATTTTCAATATAAACTGAACATGCTAGAACTTGTTTTTGATCCTTTAAATAACTTTCAACCATTGTTACTGTTGCTGTTGCTGGAGCATAATATGCTGAACTTACTTGTAATAAGTTAACTATTTCTTTGCCTCCATCTCGAGTTCTCTGAACTATTTGATCAATTTTTTCTTTACTACTCCAGCCAGTTTTAACTAAGTCCATAATTGGTATACCAGCTATTGTAGAGTATCTTATTAACGGTATCATTGTATCACCATGACCACCTAGTACCATAGCATTGACATTATTAATTGATACACCAAACTCTTGGCTTAAAAAATAGCTAAATCGAATTGAATCAAGTACTCCAGCCATTCCTATTACTTTTTTATGATTAAATCCTAAGTTTTGATGCATAACCCAGACCATAGCATCTAGTGGGTTAGTAACAACAATAACTAAAGCATTCAAAGCATAGCGTTTAATTTGAGCAGCTATTTCTATTATTATTTTAGCGTTAACACTAACTAAATCATTGCGGGACATTCCAGGCTTTCTAGCTATACCAGCAGTTACTATAATAATGTCTGAATCTTGAATTGCTTCGTAAGCATTAGTACCAGTGATGTTGATACAATGTTTTTCAGTACCCATGCTTTGCGATATATCTAAAGCCTTACCCTGGGCAACTTCTTCAGCTTTATCAATTATTACTACATTACCTAACTCTTTGAGGGCAATTAAATGAGCTAACGTTGCACCAACGTTTCCACCTCCTCCTATTATAGAAATTTTTGCTTTATGGCTCATATTAACCTTTTAGGTATTTAACATATGATTATAGTATTTTTAATTTTAAAAAATGTCAAAAAATTTTAATAATCTATATAACAAGAGCAAGTTGCAATATTATGTAGTATATAAAATAGCTATAAAATTTAATGTAATTTGGCACTGTACTATAAATCTACTATGTTATTATGAGATATGAATTGAATAATTTCACATGATTAGCTATGCCTAATTATAGCATTAGAATTTATTATTTGAGTAATTATTAAAGAAATTAATGCAGCTGCGATCATCAACAACAATACTGGTAACATTGTCTTATTGTAAGAATAACCTATTATTTCCACTCCAAACGAACCAAAAAGCATTTCTATTGAACATAATAGTGCCGCTGCAGCTCCATAGTTGGTAACTGTTGCTATAGATAGTGCTACTGCATTACCTAAAATAAATCCAATTCCAAATGATGCTATTAGTTTAAATAATAGAACTATGTATAACTCCGCAGCAAAATACATGAGAACAGTTGATATTATACTACCAAATAACACAAAAATAATGCCGTAAAATAACATTTTATCTGCCCCTTTAAATATTACTAGTTTTTGATTAATTGTAGAAGCTATCATAAAAGTTCCAACGCAAGCTGCAATATAATATTCATAATACTGGCTAGGAATATTCATATCCTTAAAGAGAAAAGGCAAATTTACTGAATCTGCCCATAACCAGGTAAATGTCAAAGATTGAATTAGTAAATAACATATAAAATTTTTATTGGTAAGTGCGTTTTTAAAACTAATTTTAAGTTCATTAAAGCTAAATTTTTTGGTTATTACAGTTAAAGTTTCCTGAAATAAGATCATCAACAGTAACAATGCAGGAAAAGCAAGCATAGGAATTACAGCAAGCGGCAAATACCATCTATTATCATATAAAGATATTCTATTACCAATTATAGGCCCGAGCACTGGAGCAAAAGCAATAATCATATTTAATGCTGACATTCTTTTTGCTTGCTCATTACCTTTGTATATATCACTTATAGATGCAAAACCTACTGGTATAGCTGAACCTGCACCAATGCCTTGTAACAATATCCAGAACACAACCAATTCAATAGAGCTGGAATATATACAAAAAAAGCTAGAAAAACAAAAATAGCTATGCCCAATAATAATGCTTTTTTACGACCTATTGTGTCAGATAATGGGCCATATACTAATCCTGATAATGCCAAGCCTATTAAATTTGAGCTCACAGTCCACATTACCCTATGTTCTAGAACATTAAATGCACTTGCTACTCTAGGTAGTCCAGGTACATAAATATCAGTAGCTAGCTGTGTAATGAATACTAATAAAACAATTACTGTAAAATTATATTTTAATGCATTTTTTTGCATAATTATTACCATAAAAATTAATTAAATTACAAAAAACTTTGGACGAATACAAAAACATGCCCTAAATATACTTTCCTTTTAATAGATGATAATTTGAATAAGTGCCTAATAAAGAAAACCTATCTTTTTTCAGTATAAAGCATTAATTATGCATGTATTTCTAGTACACCTATAATAATAATCATGGCAGTATAAAAAATATTCTCTTATCAGTCAATCACTAATATTAAATTGTATTAAGAAATACTTTTTTCATTTCAGCAAGTAGAAGACTTCATTGTCTGAAAAATAAATAAGGAAATTAATGAAAATAATACTATTCACAGTTGAACTATTCTTCATTATAGAACTTATTATTTTAATTCTCAAAAAATCCTAAAGGCATTTCTGTAGAACATATTAGCGCAGAAGCAGTTCCATAGTTTGTAATCTGTGTTAAAGATAATTCTGATGCTTTACCTAAAGCAAATCCTAATTCAATAGGAGCAGTCAACTTAAGAAGTAAAACTATATGTGCTGTTAAGGAAAATAAAGTAAACTAAAAGTTAACTATATATCATTAAATAGTATTAGTATGATACCATGTAGTATCATTTTTTCTAGCACATTATAATGTAACTAGCTTTTGATTAACTATAAAATCCATATAATATATACTACAACATTTATTATAATGTGATATCCATAATGTTCTGTAGAAATATTCATAACTTTAATGAAAATAAACAGCAAGTTTATTATTTTTGCCCAAACCATCCAAATATTAAAGATTGAACCAATAAATAGCCTATAAAATTCTTTATTAGATAAGACTTCCTTAAAGCTAATTTTATATTATTAAAGTTAAATTTTGTTGTTATTATTAGTTTAGGTTTTCTTAAATGAAGTTATTAGTAATAAGAGAATTAGAGAGTAAATACCATCTATTGTGCTGCTATCTGGCTACCAATTATAGGTCCAAGAGATAGTGAAAACGACCATAAAGCCTTGCCATTATTTTATCATTACTTATATATATATATTACTTATAGTAGATAAGACAACTGTAACTGACGCTTTCCACCTCCAATTCGCTGTAACAAAGCTTCCAAAATACTATTAATTCAATAGAGTTTGCAAAATAAACTAGAAAAACAAAAAAGTTGTTATTCTTAGCAACAAAACTTTTTTACGACCTATTGCCTCAGATAATGACCCATATACTAATCCTAATAATGATAATCCTACTAGCTTTTATACCTACAGTCCACATTACTTTGTATTCTGATGTATGAAATGCACTAGCTACTCTATAGATCCAGTTACTATTTGTTATGAAATCAATATTACAAAACTACTTTTAAACTTTTGTTTGCATTAACTTTATAAAAGTTTTGTTATAATAAATGATTTATATCACCTAAATAAATAATAATTACTTTGAATTCAACCTATAATAGAGTATATTTTTTTACTTTTAGCAAAAACATCACGTAATGATATATAATTGCTAATAGCTCTGGACCTCTATATTTCCTACTTTTGCTAAGTATTAAATAAAGATTGTGTAAAATTTTACATAATCTTTATTTGATATGTTTTATTTTTTACTATCCTCTACCTTTTGGCTGTAACTTATTATTACTTGGTGCAGTATTAACAGGAGCAACTACAGACGAACTTGAGGAAACAGAAGAATGTCTAGTTAGATTACTTAAAAGTCTTTGTGCTTCTTGATGATGACCTAAAGATCGAGAATCTATTGATTGAACCTCACGTTGTACAAAACCACGGCCAGGCTTGTTAGTAGTTTTTACAGTCTCGGAGTTAACTGATTCAACAGATTTGGCTTGATAAGACTTTATTTTAGATTCTGGTGCAATTGATTGAACTACACGCTTTACATACCCAGAACTACCTTGTTCATTAGGATCAATATAGTTCTGCTGCCCACTAAGAGATTTAATCATCTGCTGAACAGCATTATTATACGGCTCAGTACTACGATCCTCTGCAGTTTTATTTTGTTTTCCATCAGGAGGAATAGACTTTAAGGAATGTAGCATACTCATTTCCTCTTCTTTTTTTTCGCTAGTTTTAGAAGAAGAGCCTATTGTAAACTTATCCGCTGCAAGCTGATGATCTTTCGCATATTGTTCTTCCATATTTTGAGATATCTCTTTGTGTAACTGTTCATATTTTTCTTTAGTAATTGGTAAAGTAAAAATTTCTCCATTTATGACTGTATAAGCTGGAGAACTTGGTGTTTCACTAAAAAATTTTAGTGGTTCTGGATGAGTCATTTCTACTATTTTGCCATCTTGATCATAATGAACAGTGAAATATACTGCTTTTGACTCTGGCATATTTTTTCCTGTTGAATCTTGTGCTACTAATGCAAGATCTAAAGGTCCTTTCTCTACTGTACTTGGAATATCTATGGTACGACATTTAGTAATAGTTTTTGTAGCTCCATTAACACTAGCGCTAAGCTGAACGCTATGGCTATGGCTTACAAGATCTACAACTTTTTCTCCAGCTTCATTAGTAATAGTTTTACGAGTAGTATTGCCAACTGCATTGGATTGAGTAGCCCAATCTAATGTACAAAAAGAGGCAGCGAATGACATCTCCTGAGCTTGTTCAATGTTTGCTCCTGATCCAAGAATGTTAGCATACCCTGCAGCTCCAAGCTTAGATATCAACTCTTTAGTTTCTGGTGTTAGGTTATCCATTTGAGCTGCACTATGCTTAAAATCATCTAAAGTCTTATTCTGATTTTGCTCTTGCCATTTTTTAAAACTTTCATCTTCCAGAATTAGACTGTTTATGAGGGTTTTTAATTCTCTAAATGCCTGTAAAATTGGATCTGCTGCTTCTCCTTTGTTATCTTGAGTCTGTCTATGTTGCGCACCTGATGTTACAACTCTATCTTTAGCATTTATAACACTACTAAGGCTATGTTGTTGCTGTTTAGCCTGAGCTATTTTAGCCATTGCTGCTTCAATTGTATCTCTGCTAGGTTTAGGTGGAACAGGTGGAGGAGTTTTCTTTGGTTTTAGTGTGTTTTCAGCAATTACTTCAGCTGAATGCTGAAACGATTGTGATGTAGGAGTTTTAGTTGGATGTACAGATACACTTGCACTTTGAGATTTAGTAACACTAGACTGTTGCTGAGCTTGAGCTATTTTAGCTTTTATATTTTCAATTGTATTGTCTCCACTACTTTTAGGTTCAACTAGCGGAGGCGTATTTTGTTGTACCTGTTGTGATGCTGCAGCAACAGTTGGCATTATTGAAGAAGAAGGTTGTGACGGATGCTTTTTATGGCTCTGATTACGCTTATTCACTGCACTTGTTAGCTCATCTAGAAAACTTTGTGCTGCATTAGGTGAAGCAGATTTTTGAGTATGTTGTTTGGATACAGAAGCAGTTATTGGAGAAGAAGGCTGAGAGGATTGTTGTTGTAATTTATCTGCTTTTGATGCCTCTGGCTGACTAATAGCAGCATTCTTCTGAGGGAGGTTTTCAAAAACTTGTGATGATTGCTGCGCTTTTTGTGTACGTTCGTTAATTATATTTTGTATCTGAGCAAGGATATCTTGGGCTTTTAAAATACTTCCCGGATCATCTATTGTTTGTATTTCGCTACCTAACTTAGATACTAAGCTCATAAATTCTTTTTTTTGCTCTTCAAGATATTCTTTTTTTTCTTTTGCACTTGCTCTTTTTCGAAGAAAATCTTCATCATTATATTGACCCTTTGATGGTGGTTGACGTGCTATTTTAGACTGGGAAAGTATCTCCTGCAAGAATTCCTGTAATACTTGTGGTGTAAGCTCCATTAAATCTTTCACTCCTCTGATTATTTCAACTTTTGCATTTTCTGTTGTCTTCATCAATTTTACTTTATTACTAAGGGAGTCAATTTTCTGAAGCATTAAATCTATTTTATTACCAACTTCCTTAATTTTTTGCTCTGCCACTTTTGATGTTGAACCATCAATTGATTTTTTATCTGGTGCCATAAGTACTACGTTAAATTTTATGTTGTTGATTAATATTTTAATATTATATTTAGTATACTATAATTTCAGTTGGATTACTAATATAATATCACTTATCACTGCATAATTTTACTCACTTTATGAAAAAGTAAAGCATTTTTATATTAATTTAAAATTTATAATCTTTTTTAAAATGTATTTTGCTTAATTTAAGCTGTTCAGCAATCAATATCGACTGCAAAGCAATTAATGCTTGATCAAAATTGTCATTTACTATTACATAATCATATTCGTTGTAATGCTGAATATCCTCTTTTGCCTGTTCTAAGCGATGATAAATGCTTTCTAGAGAATCCTTATTGCGTTTTTTTAACCGATTTTCTAGCTCCTGAATTGATGGAGGAAGTATGTATACACTAATAACAGCATAGGATTGTAAAACTTTTCTAATAGTCCTAGCCCCTTGCCAGTTAATATCAAAAATAATACTTTGGCCTTGATTGAGATCTTTCAGTACTTCAGATTTTGGAATACCATAATAGTGGTTGAATATTTTAACAAACTCAAGAAAGATATTATCATTAATACTTTTTTCAAATTGTTCTTTTGTTACAAATATATAATCTTTGCCATCTATTTCATTATTACGTTTTTCTCTAGTTGTCATTGACACTGAAAATTTAATATTGCTATTACTTCGAATAATAGCCTGAGCTAAGCTTGATTTCCCAGCTCCAGATGGAGATGATATTATGAGAACTATAGCAGGCTTCGATAAACTAACAAACATAGCAGGCAATAATATATTATATATATAATACTATAACTAAATTTTTTAAAAACATAATGTGCAATTTAAAATAATCAAATATTTAGAATAAAAAATTAAGTGTTGTAATTAGGTTTTACATAGATTGGATTGCCAGTGGAATGAAAATTAACTAGCATAGTGAAAGATTTAAAGCAATTCATTTGCAAAGTAACTAATATAATGTTTAAATTAGCTAAACATCTTCAAACGCAGATAGCACCTATGATAATTAGATTACACGTACGTTAATGTGCATTATACTCTTATTTATATTATCAGTATAATGGCAAAGAGCTTCCAGTATATTCATTCATCATCTGTGTAACTTTAGCTCCTTACTGGTTCTAAACTAACTCTAGCATAAATACTCGTTGATTTTATACTACTATGATTTAATGCTTTAGCAATTATATTAAGCATATGTATTGTTTTCGTTATTATTCAGCAAATTTTTGCTTAGCGTTTTTAATCCAATCATTAAATTCTTCTTTAGAAACTACTTCAATAGCAATAGGCATAAAGCCATGATTGACTCCACATAGCTCTGAGCACTGACCATAATATACCCCTTTCTTTTGTACTTTAATCCATGTTTCATTAATTCTTCCAGGTACAGCATCAACTTTAGTACCAAAAGCCGGAACTGCAAAACTATGGATTGCATCACCAGCTGTAACAATAAATCTAATCCATGTATTTTCAGGTATAACTAATCTGTTATCTACTTCTAGCAGTCTGAGATCTCCAGGTTTTAATTCATTATCATCAAGAATATTACTATTGAATCCTATATTATCATGGTCTGGATATTGATAATGCCAGTACCACTGATACCCTACCACTTTAATATTCATTTCTATAGGTGGAATTGTTTCTATATTAGATAATATTTTAAAAGACGGTATAGCAATAATAACCAACAACAATGCAGGAATCAAAGTCCAGATTGCTTCTAGTTTATAGTTAGCAGAAAAATACATTGGGGTAGGATGCGATTTTGCATTAAATTTTGTACATATATAGATCAGCAGTCCTAAAACAGTTAGCACAACCATAGCTAATATAATTAAAACAAAATCATGAAGATAACGTATTGATGCCATAGCCTCAGTTACTTGAGGCTGAAAATACATCTGCCAAGCTTGAGGAGCAGCAGCAAGTATTTGTGTGTTATAACCCATTATCAATAGGAGTATAATAAGCTGTAGTAACAGATATACCTCAAATTAATTTTATGCTGCCAATTATATTGTATACCAACCTTTGGTAACTTTCCAAAGTGCTTTCACAATTATAATAAAGTATTTTTCAAATTAATAAAGTAAAATTATTTACTTATATTTTTATAATAGTTGTACCAGCAATTTTATCATGTACTCCTCTATAATGTTTGTCAAAGGGTATGATAAGCAAACTAAATATTCCTAGTGAATATCCAAAAAACCTTTTTATGTATTGAGATTTACTAGGCTTACTAAAAGTAGTACTATCTATGATTTTGATTCGCATTACTAACTTACCCAATGTGGTATCAAATTTTATCCATGATCCAACAAAATATATAAATAATATTGCTATATATATTAAAACGAATTCAACAAGAACAGTAATATACTTAGGTGATAGTAAAAATGCTTGCAGTTGAGCTAAATTTTGGTTAGTAATATCTGGTAAACGCAAATTATTAAAATATAGTAGGTAGTTATATATATATTGTGTAAATGGATTGGAAAGTATGCCAATGATAAATGTGTCTAAAGCCAATGCAAGTAAGCGTGGCATTAGCTTTACATATGAATATTGTTTTTTCATAGTACTAATTAGTGTTTGTGGTATTATATTAATATAAGTATAAAAATATAAATTTTTTTCACTTTTAGTTAGCTATAAATAATAAATTGTTGCCTAAACTTATACTAAAACTTTGAGTTGAGTCTCATTACTATAAAATTTCGTTTTGACAATCGCATAAGTTTTTGCAGGTAATTGTAAGCTCTCATTACTAAATAGATGAGAGTGTATTAATTTTTTATTATGGTCATATGTACATATTTTAATCACTGGAAGGCTAACGGTAGCTAAGGAATTATTAAATAGCTTATACTGTATTATTCTGTTATTAGTTTCAGGAATATATGTTGATGTAACATCATGCAATGAAATATGTTTTGTTTCTCCTAGAACTATCTCTTGTGCTGCGGAATTATATTTGATTGTTAAAAATAATAGTGGCCATATTAAAATAGCTAATATAACCGGTAGTATTAGTAAGTATCTAGATATTGATACTGGATATTGTTCTCTGCTTAATAAAGATGGTATATTGCTACCTAACTGATAACTGTAATCTGTTGTATGAAAATTAGCTGGAACTATTGGCACAGATATTAAATCTTGTAATTTTCCGCTCCAAATATGTTGGCACTGTGAACACTTGATTTTTTTTATACTTTCAAAACTAAAATTTTTATTATTAGGCAATGCAAAAATAGTATTACATTGAGGACAAGAAATCTGCATTTATGTTTAAAATTTTGTTGCTCTATTAAATTAGCTTACCTATTTTATATGCAGAGCAAAAGTTATTCAAAAGTTTTTTGACAACAGAGTAAATGTAATGAAAAAAAATACCAGTAAGCTGTATAAATATATTAATAAAGTTGAAGATTTTTGGCAAAAGCGCGATAAATTAGTTAAAGGTGCTGAAGATTATAAAGTAGCATGTAGATGGCTACAGAGTATTTTAGATGATATTGATAATGGTATAATTAAAGCTTGTGAAAAAGAAGATGGAAAGTGGTATAATAATGAGTGGGTTAAAAAAGCTATATTATTATACTTTAAATTACATGATAGTGTTTTTACCTCAACACAGGTTACTTGTTATTATGATAAAATTCCGCTAAAGTTTCATCCTGCTAGATCCGAGCAAGAGCAGGACAATTTTAAAGGACTTGGTATACGAGTGGTACCAGGAGCTATTATAAGAAAAGGAGCATATATTGGTTGTAACACAGTGATAATGCCATCATTTGTTAACATAGGAGCATATGTTGGTAGTGGTACAATGATTAATAGTTGGGCTACTGTTGGAGCATGTGTATATGTTGGTGATAAATGCTATGTTTCTAGTGGAGTATGGTTAGGAGGAGTGCTTGAACCAATACAAAATATCTCAGTGGTTATTGAAGATAACTGCTTTATTGGAGCAGGGAGCCAGATTTCTGAAGGAGTTATAGTTGAAAGTGGTGCTGTTATAGGTGCTGGAGTGTGTATTAATGCTTCAACTAAGATAGTTGATTTAGAAACTGGAAAAATAACTTATGGCTATATTCCATCTAATTCAGTTGTAGTATCTGGCAGTTTACCAGAGACTTCATTAAGTAATTTACAATTACAGTGTGCTGTAATTATTAAAAAAGTTGATGATAATACTAGAGCAAAAACATCTATTAATGATTTGTTAAGATGCTAGCTGGTTTTTACTTAAAAAAACTAGTACATATAGTATACTATGTTATTTTTATAGTAGTAGTTCTATCAATTAGAATTTATCAGCTTTGTATCTCTCCGTATTTAAAGCCAAATTGCAGATTTACTCCTACTTGCTCAGAATATTCAATTCAAGTTATTAGCCGCTACGGGCTTATAAAGGGAATATATCTTTGTTTAAAGAGAATTTTTCAATGCCATCCTTTCGCATAATTTTTTAATAATATGAAATCTTTTATCAACGTATTCATTTCTATATATACTCCTGTAAAAATTTCGTCATTTTCATCGTAAGTTAGACTAAGTTCTCTTGCTTGCATTTTATGTTTCTCTATTTCTAGTATAGGATTTTGTTCTACTAACCCCCATTTTATTGCCTTATTAAATATACTTTTTATACCTT
This sequence comes from Orientia chuto str. Dubai, assembly GCF_000964595.1. Lineage (GTDB taxonomy): Bacteria > Pseudomonadota > Alphaproteobacteria > Rickettsiales > Rickettsiaceae > Orientia > Orientia mediorientalis. The sequence continues at coordinate 25,475 of NZ_LANP01000013.1, forward strand.
CCAGAAATTGATTTGCTGCCGCATATTTCTTATTTTCTATAATATGCCTTCTATCACATTTTCTGTAATATGCTGTCCATTACAATGAACATCTAATTGTGGTATAGATTCTACTATAAAATAACATTCATTTTCTACAATATTTGATACAAATGGACCATTTTGGTCATTTAAATCATCTCGTTCATTACAATCTACAACTAATTCACTTATTTCACATTTATCACTACTAGATAAACAAACATGTGAACTAGGAGTAATCTCCATAGAATTAGGTATACAGTGATAATCTTTCTCTAGTCGTTTAGCTTTACTCTTATAGAAGTACATCAATATACCCATAAATATTGCTGCTACATATCCAAAAGCAAAAAGAGAAATTCCTAATGCACTACTCCAAAATTGACATTCTTCATTATCTTTTACTACATTGTTAGTACTGTTTGTGTTATTCATAAATAATCATATGTACATACTTTATTGATACTAATTATTATCTTGAATAAATTATTATTAGTTAACAAATAATCTAATAATAATTTATTCAATTAAATAAGATATAGTATATACAACCTATGATTTGATGTCTAATATTTTTAGATAAAATCTCTCCTCACAAAAAAGTTTACATTATAAGTTATACGTGGATAATATTGTGGATAACTATAGTAATTTTTTACAAGTTTTTTAAACTACAGCTTATTTAAAGCATTATTATACTTTTTATCAACATGTGAATATTCATATTTATATTGTCTACAGGTTGTTGATACATATAATTTTTGCTTATTGTACCTCTTGTATATTAAGATGTTTAATTTAAATTCAATAGAATTATAATGTGGATAAAAATGTGGATATAAAATAATCCACTAAAATTACTTTACATAATCAATAACCCAATAATAATTTAAAATTATAAAGATTTATTATGAAGAAAATCATAAAAGCATTTAACAATTCAAAAAAAATTTACACTCCAATATGGTTTATGAGACAAGCTGGTAGATATCTTCCAGAGTACAGAATAGTCCGAAAAACTGTCAACAACTTCCTTGAACTATGTTACAATCCACATAAAGCAGCTGAAATTACACTACAACCCATAAAAAGATTCAATCTTGATGCAGCTATAATTTTTTCAGATATTTTAGTACTTCCTAACTCTTTAGGAATAGAAATAAAATTCATTAACAACTTAGGTCCAACAGTAGAAAAAATTCCACATTTGCTAGATCTGAAAATGCAAAAAGTACAAAGCAATAAAATTAACAAAGTCTGTGAAGCAATAAGTATAGTAAAGCAAAAATTAGAGAGAGAAAAATCAATTATAGGATTCTGCGGAGGACCATGGACTGTACTAACTTACATCTTGGGTTATAATAGTAAAAACATTCCAAATTTTTATGAAATAAATGTTAATAACAAGCAAAAAACTCTCTTAGAACTGGTTAATATTTTAACAAAACATACAATAGATTACCTAGTAAAGCAGATATTAGCAGGAGTAGACATAGTTCAAATATTTGATAGTTGGGCTGGAATCTTGCCAAAAAAAGAATTTTATGAATATGTAATAAAACCAACATCTATAATAGTTAAAACACTAAAAGAAAAATTTCCTTATATTAAAATTATTGGATTTCCCAAAGGAGCAGGAAACTTATACCACGAATATGTGAAAAAAACTAGAGTTGATGGAGTAAGCTGTGATCATAAATTGCCATTAGAAGAAATGCTAGAATTACAAAAAAATGTTTTAGTTCAAGGAAACCTAGATCCTAGCATAATGTTATCAGAAGATAGTACAGTTATTGAGAACTCTGTAAAAAAAATTATGGATTATTTTTCAAGAGGTAGGTTTATTTTTAATTTAGGACATGGTATTTTACCTGCAACTCCAATTAAAAATGTTGAGTTAGTAGTAAAATTAGTAAAAAATTATCATTTTAGTGAGTAAAAAAAATAAAACAGCAATAGTTCTACTAAATCTTGGAGGACCTGATAAAATCAGTGAAGTTAAACAATTTCTATTTAACTTATTTTACGATAAATATATTATTCAACTTTCAAATCCATGGAGGTTTTTACTTGCTAAAGCAATATCTTTAATAAGAAATAAGTCTTCACAAAAACTTTATGAAAAAATTGGAGGAAAATCTCCAATTTTACCTCAAACAATTTTACAATCTGAAGCACTAAGAGCAACACTAAAAAATAAATTACTTCATCCTTATGAGGTTTTTGTAGCTATGCGTCACTGGAGTCCAATGATCAATGAAGTAGTTTTACAGATAAAAGAATATCAACCAGAAAAAGTTATATTGCTACCACTATATCCTCAATTTTCTATTAGTACTACTTTATCTGCAATAGAAGAATTTAAGAATAGCTTACTGAGAAATAATTTTGATCTTTTAGTTAAAACAGTTTGCTGTTATCCAGTTAATACTGCTTTAGTAGATGGATATTCAAATATAATTAAAAGTTATACTAATAATTTTTCTAATAGCATTTTATTATTTTCTGCTCATGGATTACCAAAAAAGTTTATTACACAAGGAGACCCATATCAATGGCAGATTGAAATCTCAGTGCAATCAATTGTAAAGAAACTTAATGTAGAAGGGTTAAATTGGAAAATATCTTATCAAAGCAAAATAGGACCTCTAGAATGGCTAAAGCCTGATACAAAGTCTGAAATTATCTATGCAGCAAAAAATAAAAAAAATATTATAATTGTACCTATAAGTTTTGTTTCTGAGCATGTAGAAACTCTGGTTGAATTAGACATAGAGTATTCTGATATTGCTAAAAATTATGGAGTTAGTTATTGCAGAATTAAAACTTTAGGAGTAGATAGTTTTTTTATAGATGGGCTAGCGGATTTGACATTAAAAGCTATTGATAGTAATAATGATGTTATTTCAGGAAGTTGTGGTAGAATATGTCCACAAAAATTTATACAGTGTATACATAAAAATTAGGTAACAAATGCAAAACTATTATGATTACTTTAAATCTATACATATTGTATCAGTAATTTTTTGGATGGCTGGAATGTTATATCTTCCTAGATTATACGTATATCATAGTCAAATACATCATAATTCTGAGTCATATGATATGCTTTGTACTATGGAAAAAAGACTCATATTTATTATGACATTATCGATGTTATTAGTATTAATCATGGGAGGGATTTTATTTTTTATCTATAATGTCACAATTTACGATACTTGGTTTCATATTAAAATGTTATCAGTATTATCTCTTTTAACAATACATGGACTATTTATTAGATACCATAAAAGATTTGTTGGTCGAAATAATAAAAAGTCAGCAATGTTTTACCGAGTTATTAATGAGCTAGTGGCACTATTAATAATTATTAGTGTTTTTATGGTTGTATTAAAACCGTATTGGTAATTCATCAAAGTTAATTATCTTGATTTAAAATTTATTACTTAGTTTACAACTATAACATGTTATTATTTATGTTAATTCAGTTGTATAAATTGCAGTAAGAACTTTTTGTTATCTAATTTTAAACAAAAAAAATGTCTGATCTAGAATGTGCTAATTATTCAGCAATATTTAATTCATTATTAAGAGTGGACTTAGCCAGTTTTATTAATAAAACTTTTAATACTATTAATCCTGGGATTAAATTTCAACCAAATTGGCACATTAATCTAATAGCTAATCATCTAGAACATGCAACTTATGGTAAAATAAAAAGATTAATTATTAATATACCACCTAGATCTTTAAAATCAATATGTGTAAGTGTAGCATGGCCAGCTTGGATTTTAGGGAAAAATCCAACAAAAAGAATTATAGTAGCGTGCTATGCTCAGAATTTAAGCACAAAACATTCTATTGATACTAAAACAATTATAACATCTAAATGGTATCAGGAGTTGTATCCAAATACTATTCTGAGTAGAAAGCAAAACATGAAATATAAATTTATGACTACCAAGCATGGGTTTCGGTTGGCTAGTTCAGTTGGAGGTAGTATAACCGGGGAAGGAGGAGACATTCTAATTATTGATGATCCACATAATCCTACTTATATTAATTCAACGAAAATTAGAAATAAAGCTATAGAATGGTTTGAACAAACTTTATTAACTAGGTTAAACGATAAAAATAAAGGTACAATAGTATTAATAATGCAAAGGCTTCATACCGAAGATTTAAGTGGGTATTTGCTAAAGAATACACATGATTTATGGAAAGTACTTAGAATACCTGCTATAGCTGAAAAAGAATACAGATATGAAATAGGTAAAGAATTTATAGCTATTAGACCTGGGGATGTATTGCATCAGGCTAGAGATAAGTTGGAAAATTTACAAATAATTCAAAATGAACTAGGTATACATAATTTTGCAGCGCAATATCTTCAATCTCCTATGCAAAAAACTATAGGCTTACTTGAACACAATATGATTCAATATTACGATCAATATCCTAAAAATATTGATTTTACTGTACAGAGCTGGGATACAGCTATTAAGATTAATGATAATAACGATTATACAGCTTGTACAACTTGGGGGGTGAGTGGAAAATATTACTATTTATTAAATATATTTAGAGAACGTCTAAGCTATCCAAAACTAAAAATTCTAGTAACAGATTATATGACTAAAGGTTCTCATAGGTATATTCTTATTGAAGATAAAGCTAGTGGACAATCATTAATACAGGATTTAAAATCACAAGGAATTATTAATATTTTTCCACAGAAACCAAAATTAGATAAGGTAACAAGATTTTCATTTACAATACCATATTTTGAATCTGGTAATGTTCTAATACCAAGAAGTGCATCATGGCTTGCATTGTTTCTGAGTGAAATTACTAGCTTTCCATATGGAAAGCATGATGATATAGTTGATTCAGTTAGCCAGTTTATTAACTTTATGAGAAATTATAATAGCAAAAATAGGGTGTGTATTAGAACAATATGGTAAATTAGTCCTTAATACTGTGCTAAATTAAGTTAGCACAATTTTGCTTTTGCCTTTAGAATAATTGATAATTTTAAAGTGACATTAAATACTTTTTTAAGTATGTTATTCTATAGTATTTAAATAATGTATATTAGCTTAGTAACTAATTTTAAAGTATTCTAAAAAAATGAAATACTATGAGCAACACACATAGTGATACTCCTCAAGGATGGCGTAGGTGGTTACTATCAACTAACCATAAAGATATAGGTAGTATGTATTTAATATTCGCTATTTCAGCAGGAATTATTGGTGGAGTATTTTCTTTTATCTTTAGGTTACAATTAGCAGTACCTGGTAATAATTTTTTGGGAGGAAATTTTCAACTTTTCAATGTATTAATTACTGCTCATGCTATAATAATGGTGTTTTTTATGATTATGCCAGCTTTATTTGGTGGATTTGGTAATTGGTTTGTGCCATTGATGATTGGTGCTCCTGATGTAGCTTTTCCAAGATTAAATAACATTAGCTTTTGGTTATTAATACCAGCTTTTATTTTACTTATTGCATCAGTTTTTGTTGATGAAGGTGCTGGTACTGGCTGGACTCTATATCCTCCTTTAAGTAGTAGTTTAGGACATCCAGGAGCTGCAGTTGATATGATAATTTTTAGTTTGCATTTAGTTGGGCTATCATCAATTCTTGGATCAATTAATCTTATAGTAACTATTTTTAATATGAGGGCTCCTGGTATGGGATTATTGCAAATTCCATTGTTTGTGTGGTCAATACTAATTACTGCATTTCTGTTAATTATAGTAATTCCGATTCTAGGAGGAGCAATTACTATGCTAATAATGGATCGTAACTTTAATACCTCATTTTTTATTCCAGCTGGTGGTGGTGATCCAGTATTATTTCAGCATTTATTTTGGTTTTTCGGACATCCTGAAGTATATATAGTTATTTTACCAGGTTTTGGAATTATTAGCCATGTTATAGCAACTTTTTCTAAAAAACCAATATTTGGTTATTTAGGTATGGTAGGAGCAATGATTGCTATTGGGCTCATTGGTACATTAGTATGGGCTCATCACATGTTTACAGTTGGACTATCTCTACAAACATTAATGTTTTTTACTGCTGGATCAATGATTATAGCTCTACCAACTGGTATAAAAATATTTAGCTGGTTAGCTACTATGTGGGGTGGTTCGATAGAATTCAAAACTCCAATGTTATTTAGTATCGGGTTTATTATACTATTTACTATTGGTGGAGTAACCGGAATAGTATTAGCTAACTCATCAATTGATAGGGTATTACATGATACGTATTATGTAGTTGCACATTTTCACTATACAATGTCTCTAGGAGCATTATTTTCAGCGTTTGCTGGATTTTATTACTGGATTGGAAAAATATCAGGGCGCCAATATCCAGAAATACTTGGAAAAGTACATTTTTGGCTCACATTTATTGGAGTGAATATTACTTTTTTTCCTCAACATTTTTTAGGGCTTGCTGGCATGCCAAGAAGAATTCCAGATTATCCTGATGCGTTTGCTGGTTGGAATATGGTGTCATCTATAGGTTCTACGATTTCAATAATTTCTGCATTATTTTTTGTGTATATAGCAATTTATACAATATTATATGGAAAAAAATGTTCAGCTAATCCATGGGGAAAAGGAGCAACAACTTTAGAATGGAGCTTAGATTCTCCTCCACCTTATCATTGTTTTCATGAGTTACCAAAAGATGTTAATCACTAAATTAAAGCAATATGCTAAATTCAAGCAGTTTGCATGGCATTTCTGATAAAAAAAATAAGCCTTTAGCAGCTTGCACTATAAAAGATTTTTTTTTGTTAATGAAGCCCAATGTAATGCTGCTAGCAATTTTTACTGCAGTTACTGGTTTATTTATTGCTCCAAATAAAATTTATCATTTATCATCATTGATTGCAATTTTATGTATTAGCGCTGGTGCAGGTGCGGCAGGAGCTATTAATATGTGGTATGATGCTGATATTGATAGTTGTATGAAACGAACTTGCAATCGCCCTACTGTTACAGGAAAAATACCACCTAGTAATGCTCTTGTATTTGGTATAATTTTAGCTTTTTTTTCTGTATTAGTAATGGCTATATTTATAAATTACTTATCTAGCATTTTATTATTAATTTCTATTTGCTTCTACATTATTGTATATACAATGTGGTTGAAAAGACGAACTGCACAAAACATTGTTATTGGTGGAGCAGCTGGTGCACTATCTCCAGTAATAGGTTATAGTACTGCAACTAATAATATGGATATAACATGCTTACTACTATTTTTAATAATATTTTTATGGACACCAGCGCATTTCTGGACACTATCATTATATTGTGCAAATGATTATAAATTAGCTAATATACCAATATTACCATTAGTTAAAGGTAGCAATTATACAAAATATAACATATTAGTCTATACTTTTTTAACAGTTATTGCTGCTTCTCTGCCTTACTTTACCAATATAGCTAGCTGGATATATTTACTATGCTCTACTATTTCTGGAATTATATTCTTATATTATGCTAGTATGTTATTTAATGATAGAAATAATATATTAGCTCGAAAAACATTTAAATACTCTATAGTATACTTGTTTAATATATTTCTATATTTAATTATAGACCATTTTATTTAATACTATATATGTCCCTGAAAAAAGTTTCAGGTTGACCTGAAATTTCTTTCGCGTTGGAGCGAAAATTTTTTTCTGGTAAGGCTTCTTCTTTGCCTTTTTTGCTATATTGCTGAAAATTTTTAATAAGTTTTATACATGGATATCATTCCTATAGGTAAACTGGTCTTGTAAGGCAGATAGAATCAGTATGAAGATAAAAATAGGTTTTGCATAAGAATAATTATGCTCCCTATATTCGACCTTTTGAATCAAAATTTTAGAATAATTTATAAAAAATTATTTCTAAAACTACCTGCTATAGCTGTATTTTTGGAGGCAAAAAGTGCAACATATAGTACGCGATATTTTAACCAATGGTTGTAATTTTACTAAAAATAACAGTGCCAATAATGACACAATTTTTTACCATTTTATTGGAAATTTTATTCCCTCAGAGTGGAAGGATCTGATTGGAGATAATAAAAAAGCTTTAAGTAAAACCTCTAAACAACTCCTATCATTCATAGTATTTAGACTGCAGCGCTATTATAACAACGATATAGAGGAATTACAGGAGAGTTATAAGCTTTTTGAGGATAAGTTAAATGTTGGTCAACGCAGGGTTAGACAATGCCTAGTAGAATTAAGAGACGCTGGTTTTATTGAGGTTGAAAATAGGACAACAATTAAAAATAATCTTAAATGGCGTAATATTCCATGTATAAAACTTATTAAAAATTTTCAGCAGTATAGCAAC
>NZ_LANP01000014.1 GCF_000964595.1 Orientia chuto str. Dubai
GAAAGAAAGAGTATTAACTATAATAACATTAGCTAATTCTGGTATTGAGAAATTGGTATCATATAGTAACAATTTACTTGATTTATCGAAGTTCGAACAAGGCGAATGGTATTTGATATAGAGTTAAATAATTTTCAATTCATGTTAAAAGAAATAGTTGCTGAATGTAGTAAACTCAACGTAACTGAAAACCATATAATTAGTTTAAATTATGTGATCAAGCTGAAACTATGTTTGATTTGATTATGCTAGAATAAGAAAAGTATGCTAAATCTTATTTCAAATGCAATTCAATATTCAATCTGGCATGTTCTAATTACAGTAAAGCCATACAAAAATGGATAGAAGTATCAGTTGAGGATGAGGAATAGGTATACCTGAGAATGAGCTTGAAAAAATTTTTTACCATTTGAAGAAAGAGCAAAACTAAATCTAAAGCTTGTGGTGTGGCTTAGGTTTAACGTTGCAAAAGAAATTATATTAGCACATCATGGCGAAATTTGGGCTGAAAATCGCCCTAATATAGGAAGTAAGTTTATCTTTAGTTACCATTACAACACCAGAAGGAGGTTTAATAAAGCTGTTTACAGTAAGAATGAAATTTTTCGTAAAACAGATGAAATGAAAAACTATTGCAGGAATTTAGCTATGAGTATCATTCTATAAAATCTCTTAAGGCGCTTGAGGAGCATATTAGAATCAATAAAAGTATTTTAATAGTTGATGATGATCAAAATGTTTTAGATACAATATCTTTGGATATATATGCTGAACGTTATAAGCCCACTCCAGTTAACAATCCTTTTGAAGCTATTAAGTTGATTAAGGAGAATCCAGAATTTTTCTCTTTAGTGCTGCTAGATATGGTAATGCCTGGTAAAAATGGAGAACAAGTTGTACGAGAAATTCATACAACAACAAAAATGTATAGTATACCCATTATTATTCTATCTGGTCATACTCAGACTTATGAAACTAAACATTTACTTTATTCCATGGGAGTAACCGCATTTATTGAAAAACCTTATACCTACAATGAGCTGCATAATATTATCAACAATTATCTCAAGCAAGCCACTATTCCACTTCCTCCCTCTCGTTTCTCTTAGTTAACTTATATTTAATTATTATATTTCTTTAACTTGGAGGAGAATAGTTTATATTTATCTCTTAATTTCGTTAAAAACTCAATAGTACCTCAGTTTTTAGATATTAAAAGTAAGTTAAATTTTATTTATAGGGTTATCTGGAATAATACCTTTTATCTGTGAATTCCACAGCTTAATATAGATCTTGCTAGTTTTTAACAGAGTATCATGAGTACCAGTTTCAACGATATTACCTTTATCAAAAACAATAATTTGATCCATATTAAGAATGGTAGATAGTCGATGTGCAATTATTAATACTGTTTTATTATTCATTAGGTAATTTAATGATTCTTTGATTAATTCTTCAGTTATACCATCTAAAGCACTAGTTGCTTCATCTAATATTAATATGGGAGAATTTTTTAGAATTGCCCTAGCAATAACTATTCTTTGACGTTGACCTACTGATAAGTTTTTTCCTCTCTCACCACAAAAGTTGCTATATCCATTTGGTAGCGAAATAATAGCATCATGAATATTAGCTTTTTTAGCTGCGATAATGATTTCCTCTTCTGTGCAGTTAAAATTTCCATATCTTATATTATCTCTTATTGTTCTATCAAAAAGCAATGGCTCTTGAGGAATTACAGTAATGCTATTACGTAATGAACTTTGTGTTACATGTTGAATATTTTGATTATCAATCAAGATTTCACCATGCTTAATATCATATAATCTATTAAGTAAATTTACAAAAGTAGTTTTTCCTGATCCTGAAAACCCAACTAATCCTACTCTTTGTTTGCCAAGAATAGTAACTGATTGGCTATTAAATATGTTACCACTATTTTTATAATTAAATGTCACATCTTTAAACTCAATGTGTCCGTTAGTTACTTTTAAGTCTTGAGTATTATAAGTATCATCTTGAACAAGGTGTGGCTGTATTAGCGATGTACATTGATTAAAGTTACCTACTTCTTCGTAAAAATCAGACATTTCAAATATTAAGTCCCACATTTCACTTACTGTTTCCATCACAAGGCTTATAACTAGAACAAAATCACCAATAGTTATATATTGATTGATTTTTAAATATACTGACACGCATATAATACAGAAATACATTATATTGCAAGATAATCCTAAAATATAGCGTTGCCTTAACATAAGCCACCGCATATTTTGTTCACTGACAGTAGTATCTCCAATATATGAATGCAAATATTTTCTTTCAAAATGATGCGATAAAAACACTTTGATTGAGTACATGTTAGTAATAGCATCAACAATTTTGCCAACAATAGTGGCCTTGCATTTAGTAAAGACTCTAGCACAATTACTTACATACTTAGCAAAATAGATACTTGTACTACAAAAAACAATTAGCCAAACAAAAAATATAATAAAAAATAACAGATGAATACTAGATAATAATGCTAATGTACTAATTGCAATTATTAATCTTCTAAGGATTTTTTCAGTAAAAATAGCAAATACTTCTTCTAAGGATCTAGCAGCTTCAGTAATATTAAATCCAATGTTACCAGTAACATTTTCTTCAAAAAAATTATAGCTATGGTATTGAACATAATTATATAGTTCATCCATTACTGTACCTTTAAGAATAGGCATAAATTTCAAATAAATATAATCATAAGCACGATAGAGTAAGTTAATTAACTCACGGTGAGAAATATATAAGAGAATCCAAAAAGCTAGTGTTTGTAGTACAGATATTGTAGTGCTATCAGCTATGTTAATATAATCTATTATTTTTTTTTGTAGTAATTTATCTACTACTACTGAGCAGCTTATTATTATAGATAGAATAATTAATGATAACGCTTTGCCAGTATGACATTTAAAAAAATGTATAAATAACTTGCATAAGGAATTTGGCATGTTTGACTGACTATGCTCCATGTTATTGATATACATTTTTAGCTATTGCTTTCTTAAAACTTATTAATAAATATAAAAATAAATTGTTATTCAAGAAAAAAATTGCATTTTTGTATTTGAAGAAATATAAGTACCAATATTTTTACCTAAACATATCTCTTTTACTGCTAGTTTTTTGTCAAAATTAAAAATATGAATTGGTAAGTTATGCTGCTTTGCTAATAAGACAGCTGAATGATCCATAATCTTTAAATGATTAATTAAAAAATCATCATATGCTAACGTGCAATATTGCCGTGCATAATTACTTTCCTTAGGGTTAGAGTCAAAAACTCCATCTACTCCATGCTTGGCAACAAGCATAGCATCGCATCTTAATTCTAATGCTCGTTGTGCTGCTGTATAATCAGTGGTAATAAATGGTTGCCCTATACCTGCAGCTAAAATAATTAAATACCCCTTATCCAAGTGACTTAAAGCTCGAGAGCGAATAAATGGTTCAGCGATTGCTTCAATTTTAATGGCACTCATAACTCTAACTTTATAATTGGATTCTTTTTCTAATGCTGCTTTTAGCATTAGAGCATTTATAATAGTACCAAGCATTCCTACATTGTCAGCTTCAGCCCGTTCTATTTTCCAATATTCTGCATTATTTCCCCTAAAAATATTGCCGCCGCCGGCAACAAGCGCAACTTCTATTCCCATGCTTTTAACAGTTAATATTTCCTGAGCTATATATTTTAGCTTTTTAATATCAAAATTATTATCTGTATCCCCTTTTAATGCTGCTCCGCTAAGCTTGATAAGCAATCTTTGATACCTTAAGCTGCTCATAGTTATACTCCCATAGGTTATATAATTCTATTATTAATAATAAATTCATTTATGATTACTCAAAATAAAAATATAGACTTATATCAAGAGTTGTAGCATTATACATACTTAATTAAGTAGCCTTGTGAATTTCTTTTATTTATAAAACTATACAGTAATATGTTTTTTTCACAATAATAATTTGTTGCTGTTGACCCAAAAATATTAGGCCTCTATAAACCTCAGTTTTTAATTAGGAACTTTAAAATTAATAGAAAGTTTAGAGGCTTATAATGGTAATAACAACTAAGGCAGATAATGCATGTAAATATCATATGCAGCTATAATTGTAGCATGAGAAAACTTATTCTACTAATATAATATTTAAATTAGCTAAATATCTTCAAACGCAGATAGCACCTGCGATAATTAGGTTACATGTATGTTAACTTGCATTACTCGTACACTATTAGTTAATCTATGATACAGAACTTCCAGTACATTCATTCATCATTTGTGTAACTTTAGATATATATTGCTGCGCTGATTCTAAACTAACTCTAGCATAAATACCTGTTGATTTTGGGTCATTATGATTAATACTATACCAATTATATACTGACCTGCACCAGCATCTGCCATACAACTTGCAAATGTCCTTCGAGGTTGTGTATTCTTAAATTTTCTATGCCTGTGTCGTCTTGCACAAACCTTACGCCATGTTTTCTCTGGCTGCTCTAAGTGTCCGCTTTTGCTACTATACATTTGTAGTACCTATTTACTTTTAGATTCTAATTTTCTCTTTTTCAAGATTTCTATTACTTCATCTGTTTAATGCTATATTTTTCCATTCTTAAGAAAGCTTCATTTGATAACACTAGTATAATATCTGGAATAAAATTCAGAGATTATAACAATAGTATTATTATATCATCGTCCCTTGTGGCAAAACTACTAATAAATGTTGGTTGGATTTTGAGATTAAAATTGCATTTGTTAATTAATAAACAAGTTAGAAATTCAAGGCCTGAAACTAACTAAAGAAAATGCTCATATTATCTTCCTTTTAGTTTTAAAACCTACGAAACCTCATATTAATTTTGTAATCTTAATTCAATTAAGCGATTAAATATATTGTTATAAATAATTTTTTATATTAATTTTGAATTACTTGCTAATTCTTTATATCAGTTTTTTGAGCACATTCTTAAATTTAAATTAGATTAGTATCTTTAATAAATAATAACTTTAGTCCGTTTCTACTGATTATTTTATTAACTCTTCAAGTTAAAGCAGTAAATTAATGTCTCGAGATTATAGTAAATGCAGTAGCTAATGGATAATCATCAGAGAGTGAAATATCAATTTTGTATTCTATCAATCTTAAGTGGTTTAATAATATTTTATCTGCATTATGGATATGAACTATAGGCTTGCCAAGCTTATTGTTAAGTATTTCAATATTATGTAGTGATAATGGTGGAGCTATGCCAATGCCAATAGCTTTAGCTATTGACTCTTTGCCAGCAAAGCGCTTAGCGATAAAGTTAGCTTGTTGTTTAATAGACGTAAGATTTTGATAAATAGTTATCTCGTTTTTTCCTAGAATACGATTGATAAATTTAATAGAGTAGTTATTAATTAATTTTTCAATTCTTGGTATATGTATTATATCAGTACCTATTCCGTATATCATATAAACTTATATAGATAATCTTTCAACAGTTACTATTTCTTGATATGATTGCAACATATTTATTATCATATTTAATTGTTCAACTGTAGAAATTTCTATATCTATTATTATTTGAACTACATTCTGAGTGCAATTATTAGTTTTTATATTGCTAATATTAATATTATTTTTTTCAAGCTTAGTAGTAATACTCGATAAGCTACTAATTTTATTATGCAGAGATAATTGCAAACTTGAAGTATAACATATGTTTTTAGCATTACTGCTCCAGTTAAGATCTAATAATCTTGCTGTAGAATCTACAATAGAGCTAGTAGAAGCAACTGTACAGAAGGTAGTATGAATTATTATTCTTCCCTGTAAAAAAATGCCAACAATTAAGTCTCCTGGTAATGGATAACAGCATTTAGCAAAACTTATAGGAAAATTATTAATCTTATCATCAATTTTATTATCAGATATAGTAATTGGTGATAGCTTATCATTTAGGTAATAAGATTTGTTTAATGTAACTAAATCTGGTATTGAAGCAACAATTTTGATAATTTTCTCTATTGTTAATAATCTACTACCAATTAAAAAAAATATTTCTTCTGCGTTTTTTTTATTCAACTTTTGAATAATTTTTGTAATACATACATTAATATTTATGACTTGTATTTTTTTTAAGGTTTGTATCAACATTTTTTTACCTAAGTTTACATACTTTATATAACTTTGATTACATATAAACTTACGGATTTCTGATTGGGCTTTACCTGTAATAGCAAACGTTGTCCACCTAAAAGTAGGTAATTGAGTATGTGATGTTATAATTTCAACTTGATCTCCATTTTGGAGTTGTTGATCTAATGGTATAATTTTATTACTAATTTTTGCCCCTATGCATTTGTTTCCTAATTCTGAGTGTATCTTATATGCAAAATCTATTACAGTAGCTCCTTTAGGTAAAGAAATAAGCTTTCCTTCTGGAGTAAAACAAACAACTTGGTCATAATACATTGCTAGTTTAGTATCCTGTAAGAACTCTTGATTACTATAAGACTGTTCTAGTATATTCAATAATTCTAGAATCCATTTGTGTTGATCTATATTATTTTCATGTTGCTTATATTGCCAATGTGCTGCTACCCCAAGCTCTGATATTTCATGCATTTTCATTGTTCTGATTTGAACTTCCGTTTTTTTTTGTTGAGGGCCAATAATTGTAGTATGTATTGATTGATAACCATTATCTTTTGGAATACTAATAAAGTCTTGAAAGCTACCAGGTATTGTTTTATATTTTGAATGAATTGCTCCTAAAACCTGATAGCATTCTGGAATAGTACTAACAATAACTCTAAATGCCATAAGGTCCGATAACTGATCTAGCCCAACGCATTTTTGTCTCATTTTAATCCAAATTGAGTATGGGGCTTTATGTCTACCATATACCTCAGCTTTAATACCAGCATCTATCAAGGTATTTTGAATTTCTGTTATGATAGAATCAGAGGTTATGCAATTATTATCATTGTATTGTGCAATTTTATTAATAATAGCATCTCTAATTTGAGGATACATTACTTTAAAGGCAAGATCCTGTAATTCTAGCTTTATGCTCTGAACTCCTATTCTTTCAGCTAATGGAGCGTAAATTTCCATTGTTTCTAAAGCTATTCTAATACGCTTATTTAACTGCTTAATAGAGTCAATTGTACGCATATTATGTAGACGATCAGCTAATTTTATTATCAGTACCCTAATGTCATTACTTATAGCTGTTAGTAGCTTACGAAAATTTTTAGCTTGTTTGGTATAATAAGATGAAAATTGAATTTTAGTAAGCTTAGTAAGGCCATTCACTAGTACCGATACTTCTTGTCCAAATTCATGTTCAATTTCGCTTATAGTAAGTTCAGTATCCTCCACTGTATCGTGCAATAGCGCAGCAATAACAGATACAGTATCAAGCTTCATTTTAGCAATAATAAGAGCTACATGCAGCGGATGATAATAATATGGCTCACCAGATTGGCGAAGTTGTTTTCCATGATAGTGAATGGCATAATCTATAGCTTTATTCACAAGATTTTTATCAAATGTTAAATCATAAGAAGATAATTGATTAATAATATCTTCACGATCAACCATAAGGCTAATAACCTGTTTTATATTTTTACTTTTTTATTTTTTATCATTAATAATACTTAAATTTTCATAATTAAAATCTATTTGTTGGCTGTTAAATTCAGAACTACTATCAAAATTAGTAAAATACTCCTCAGTATTATTCAATTTATCTTGTTGTGGCTTGTGTAACAAGTTATGACTTTGAGTTTGATGCTTTAAAATAAGCTTTTCTCTTAACTCAGGAACACTTATTATTCCAGTTGTAATTTCTTTTAGAGCAATAATTTGAATTTTATCATCTTCATTATGATTTATCGTAATATTAGAACCAGAATTTATTTCTTCAGCTCGCAGCGCTGCTAAAGACACTAACTCAAATCTATTTATTACATGTTGACAATTGTGCTCGATAATTCTTGCTATGTTATATTTCATAAAAAAAATTATTTACTTTATTTTATATGATGATACATTAATTTTTCATTAATAGCTATTATTAAAGTAAATTTCTGAACTATTATTGATCTAAATTGTTATAATAAAAAACATAAAATAACAATGCTAAAATTCTATACAGAATAATGCTTAATTTAAGAAATATTATATAAAGACAAAGCATTACATATTGAGCAATGTCCTATATAGCTTGACTAGCAGTATACTTTGTATCATAAAGCACAATATGCATATTTTTTCCTTGCTTTTTTTAGTATAACTACCTTAATAATCTATGCTATATCCTTTATTTTACAGAATATCTAATTAATTCTTATATAAGAAAATGTAAGATAAATTTTTTCTTTTTGCAGTTTAAAAACTTCGACAAATTCCCCTTAGCAAAAAAATTATGAGTAGGAATTACTAAGAAATCCGTAGAATAATGCTGCTATAACACTGTTAATAATAACTGTGTGTTTTTTTCTTTTGATCAGCATTAGCTTCAACTTTGAGAGTAAAAAAAATTTACTCCGTAGCTTAATACTTTAATCAAGCTCTAATAATGAATCGGAACTAAATTCCTGAAAATCATCAAAATTGTTAAATGATATTACTGTAATAATTCTATGATCTTGAGTAAATGCTGTATTTGCTTATTTACATCTTCAGCTAAATTTATTAGATACAACAATTAAATTCTTATTTTCTAATGACCTTTTAAAGTACTCATTATCAGATCTTTAAAGTCAAAGAAGTATATATCTTTGATTAAGAAGCTGAAGTAAAATTATTTTATAAAACTAAACTTTATCACTATTAAAAAGGCATAAAAATGGGCACGATAAATTATCAATAACTTATATTATGAGGAGTTAAAAACATTGCATTTGCATAATATATTGGTGCCGAATGTCGGATTTGAACTGACGACCTACCGCTTACAAGGCGGTTGCTCTACCGCTGAGCTAATTCGGCATAAAATTTTTAAGTATGAGCTTATAAGCTATATATTTAATATACTATTACATTCCTTGCATAAACAAACATGTATTATATATTTTTCCCCTTAAACTACTTTATTGTATATGCTCATAAGACTTTTTTTAGCAATAATACATTTTTTATGTATTGTGCTTCTCTTTTGGAGGCTTAGCCACACGGCTTTTAAGCTTAACTTCCAATTTTTTTTGCACTGATAATGGCAATGTAATGTTAAACTGCTGTATAAATTTTATAACTCTTTCTGTTGGTTGAGCTCCATGAGCTAACCAATGTTCAACTCTATCAGTTTTTAATACTACCCTTTCCTGATTATCTTTAGATAATAGTGGATTATAATATCCTACCTTTTCAATAAAAGCTCCATCTCTTGGAGCATGATTATTAGCTACAACAATTTTAAAATAAGAGCATTTTTTCGCACCTGAGCGAGCTAATCGAATCTTAACTGCCATAAATACACTTATTTGATTTTTGCTTCTGTAAACTGCACATGCTTTCTAATCTTTGGATCATACTTTCTAAATACTAGCTTTTCAGTTTGAGTTTTAGGATTGCGCTGCTTAACAAAAAAAACACCTGTTGCAGCACTGCTAACTAACTTAACTAAAACTTTTTTTTTTTTTCTAGACACTTAAATGCTTAATTTAATTAAATTATAAATATGTTACTAAAATAATGTCATACATAAAAGCTTAATTTATACATAATTTTATTCGAGTCAAGCTTTAACTTACTTTTGCATGAAATAAAATTATTCATTCCATCTTTTATTAAAGTATAATTTTAATTTTTTATAACTTTTTGCATTAATTGAAGTAATTATATCAAGTTTAAAAAACAAAGTTTTTTTTGTTAAAAAATTTATCATTTTTGTGTATAATATATACTTAAATAATATAAATAAAATTTATAAATATAATGTTAAATGCCAAATTAGATGGAAAAAGTTAAGAAAGTGATTATATGAATTATACTGAGAATATATATTGAGTATGATCTAAAAAATAGATGTATTTTTTAATACATTGAAAAAAATTTAATTAAGAAATGCAATGCTTATCTCTATTTTTAACAAATACTGCTATATATTTTTGCTGAAAATGCTTTAGCACCTATATAAACTCTTATTAAGATGGTATTTATATTGAATATAGTTTAATGCTATTCTTGGTCTGCAGTATGTGAAATACACCCGGTAAGATTATTTATGGTTTCCGGATCACAGGAACATAATTTTATTAATTCTTCATTACTTAAGTTGCCTAAAATTTCTAACTTAATGTTATCATCCATAGCATTCCACCAATATAATTCTGTGTTACTGCATAGATTAGAATCCATTGATGCTATTGCTTGATGTAATATCTGATATCGGTGAAGCCCTTGATTAATATGCTTGTGAATGTAAGGAGCATATTCTCCAAGTGCTTCACCGTTACCATAACAACATTTAAGCCTAGTAGCATGTTTTGCTAATTCATTAAGATCATTGTTTGTAAAAATGATATCAAAATCTGTATTATTATTACAATTTACTTTGCTTTTCATACCTTCTATTACTCGTTCGCACTTTTGCAGCATATTAAGAATCCCCATACTATTAGACTCAGCTGCATAGCATGAAGCAGTTTTACCATGGTTATCTTGTAAACTTGCATTAGCTGCGCAATTTAATAGATGTTTTACAATAAAAAAATATCCGTTTCCAGCTGCTAAATGTAAAGCAGTTTTATCATCCTGATCTTTGAAATTGATATTACTAGCATTATAATGTATTAGAAGTTTTAATGTATAATACTGTCCAGATTCAGCAGCACAATGTAAAGGTATCCTACCTGAATTGTCCCGCAAATTAATATTTGCTCCATGTTCTAACAACAGAGCAATGGCTTGGTCACTGCCATGCTGTGCTGCCAAATGTAAAGGAGATTTTCCATTATTATTTTGTAAATTAATGTCATTATTGTTAGCCAATAAACATTTTATAACCTTTGAGTGATTATGTATAGCAGCCTCATGTAAAGCTGTATTACCAATATGATTTGGTAATACACTGTTTGCTCCATATTTTAATAACATACTTACAGCTTTTGCATTGCCATCACGAGCAACACAATGTAAAGGAGATTGCCCATTATTATTTTGTAAATTAATGTCAGCATGATACCGCAATAGAAGTTGTAGCGCCTTTTCATGATTATAGCTAGCAGCATAATATATAGCAGATTCACCAGCATGATTGAATATACTAGCATCAGCATTATAACGTAATAACGCCTTCATCATATCCAAATAACCATGTTTAGTAGCATAGTGCAGTGCAGTATCGCGTTATTGTCTGGTAGGTCAATATTAGCCCCACCAGTTACTAATAGCCTAACAATCTTATTCCACTAGCTAACTAACAACAAATATCATTGCGCTGTGTAGCAGCATAATGAAAACTAGCCCTACCGCTTGCGTCTTGTAAATTTACATCGGCTCCATGACTGATTAATAGCTTAACAGCACTAGTATGTCGTAGCAAAATAGCAACATGCAAAGGTGTTATCCCATTCTGATTAATTGCATCAACCTGAGCTCCATGATCAATTAAAGTCTTCATAGTTTTTAAATAACCAAATATAGCAGCTATATGCAAAGAAGAGTCACCAGATTGATAACGTGAATCAACATCAGCTCCATTATTTAAAAGCATAGCAGCAGTATGTGGACTGCCAAAATATACAGCCTTATATAAAAGGCGATTTATATCAATCTCTTGGTTCCGATTTAACAGATATCTTAATAGCCTTGCTCAGTCACAAAAAATTATAAAATTTAACAAGTAATCATTCATTACAACTTAAAAATTAATTTTAGTAGTCTTTAAAGCCTTTTATAATGTAATATCTAATTTTAAAATGCATTATAATGAAAATTCAAAAAATATGTATAAATTTAACAACTTAAGATTAAATTACATATGTTAATTAATGAATAAGTGGAAATTCAATGCATTAAATTAACTAAATGTAGATAGTACTAATGTTCCTAAATAAGCATATTACTGGTTTGTTTATTTGCGGTGATAAAGGATATTTAAAACAAAATTTGTTTTCTGATTTTTGTAATAATAGATTGTAGTTTGTAACTGTTATAAAAAAATATGAAGAACAAACTCTTTATAGATCAATAATACTGTATTAACTGTATATTTTTTACTCATTTTATAAAAAAATATATTGACACCTTTAGCTAACAAGGTTATACTTAGGCAGTATTAATTAACTTTTAGTAACAATTATTAAATATGCCTACAAAAATATTATCTACATTCACTAAAGCTGCATCATTAGCAAACAAGGTTCCTTCTTGTGGTTTTGCTCAACAAGCAGTTGACCTTGCCTATAAAATAGGTCGTTCTAATTATGCAGAAAAATGCAAAAAGCTAGAACAACAAATCGGAAATGATGGATGGAAAGTATTATGCACTTCTGCTGATTATGCAGATACTAATCAGTGCGGCTATAAAGCAGTAGCTTTAATTAATGAAAAGACTAAACAAGTTCATATTGCTACTGCAGGTACTAATCCTACAAATATGCATGATCTCCGTGATGACTTGTGCGGTGTCTACAATCATGGTTATATTTCAAAAACGAAGCCAATGCAGGCCTTTCTTGACAAAATAACTTCTAGTGTTAGTAGTCATGGCCCAATCAGTAGCTGGGATTTCAGTACTAGCGGGCATTCTCTTGGAGCAGTAGTTGCAGATTTAACTGCAGCAGAAATAAGATGTAGAAATCTTAAATTATCTAAAGCTATTACTTTTGAAAATCCGGGATCAAAGCCAATAGTAGAAAATCAATACTTCTCTAATGAAGATCGAAAATCAATACTATCATTTGCAAAGCATTGTGTAGTTGTTAATGCACAACCTAATTTTATAAATGCTACTAATGACCAATTAGCTGGTGAAAAAAAGTTAGTATTATGGAACAAAAAACTAAGCAATAATCCTGATAGCAGCGCTAGTAGTAGCAATTTGGTAAAACTTATGCATACTGCAGCTAGAATGTTAGGGATTGCACAAGCTGCAGAAAAGGTAGCATCGTATTTAGGAATCAACAACTTGTTAAATGACATATCTAATCATAAGCTTGCTAATTTTGAAGATTTAGATGAAAGTAAAAAAGAAAATAGCATTGTAAAAAAAATCTTTGCAGTAAAAGAGTGGGGTGGTAAGAAATGTATACTATTATCTGATTCTGAAGCACAAAAGTTAAAAAATGTTGTTCCAACAGGTAACGATGTTTTGGTAGAAGATAAGAATGAAGCACTAAGCCATAACACTCTTCAATCATTCGCATGTTATAAAGGTTTCGGCTATGCTGATTTACTTCGCCCAATATATTCTTCTGATCTTGCTTTTGATCAAGAGGAAATGTCGAGTGAAACTGGTGAGGGTTTTTCTATTTTAGTAGGCAATAAAACTGACTGGAGCACAGAGGTTGATTAGAAATCAGAACTAAAAACAACCTCTATATAACTTTATAAGTAACGTTTGACCTGTAAGTACAGTAAACAATTCTTTAATAGTTATGTAATAATAACTATTATTGGGTGGTATTTTAGTCTAATTTTAGGTTATAGCTGATATTTAAAAGTCAATAAGTCAAGAAAATTTAATTCTCCCATTGAGATGTAGACTTTTTCATAATTTTCTATAATATTATATAAATATACTCTTTGAAACATAGCTAAATAAATACAGAATCGCTAGTTTAATTACTATAATTTGATCTTAAATTTATATATCACTTCTATAAAGCTAGTTTTTAAATTTTAGATTCAATAAATCAATATCAAGTGAAAAAGTAGGAATTACAACTTTAAATTCTTTTTCAGATTCCTTATCTAGCATAGTATATGTTCCTTTCATAAGACCAGAACTAGTAAATAATCTTGTTTGACTTATATATTCAAAAACTTCCATGTGATCTAATACAGGCTTTTGTCCTATTACTCCCTCGCCCTCTACTTCTTCAAGTATACTATTAGAATCATATATTTTCCAATATCTACTTAACAACTGTACAGGATGTTGCCTTAAATTTTTGATTCGAACTTTATATAACCACACATATATAGAGCGTAATCTATTAGAAGCTTCAGGATAAAAGGTTGGGCTTACCGTTACTAAAACATCTTCTGTTAAAGCATAAAATCCATCAAATTTATAATCTTCTACATTCATTATATTCTAAACTTTAATTATACTAATAAAATTATGTGAAACTTAATATATTAATCCACCTTAATCAAGTTATATTTAAATCTTTTATCAGCATAAAGTCTGTAACTTTGATGATAAAAGTTAATCAATATAACTTCATCACATATTCCCTTCATTTGCTAGTAATAGATTTTAGAGATGAATTTTTCAGAGCTATTTTATAGCAACACTTATTTATTCTGAAAAAAATTGATTAATAATCTCCCTTACCTGCTCTGTATTTTCCATAGTAGTAACTTTAGATCTGAAATCAGTTGAATTATGCAACCCTTTACTGTACCATCCTAGATGCTTACGTGCTATCCTCATGCCATGCTCAATACCATAATAACTTAGCATTGATTCATAATGATTCAAAATAACTTGTTTTTGCTCTATTAAGCTAGGTGGCGGTAAATAAGATTGATGTGTTAGATAGTATGAAATTTGAGATAATAGCCATGGTTTACCGTATGCTCCACGCCCTACCATAACTCCATCAGCCTTAGATATTTTAAGACAATTAATAGCATCATCAACACTAGTAATATCACCATTAGCTATAACTGGAATTTTTATGCTTTCTTTTACTTTTTTAATAAATTCCCAATCAGATTTGCCTGAATAAAACTGACATCTGGTACGACCATGAACTGTAATCATTTTTATGCCACAATCTTCCGCTATTTTAGCTATTACATGCGCATTACGGCAACTTTCATCCCAACCTGTACGCATTTTTAAGGTTACTGGAATAGAAACACTTTCAACAGTTGCTGCTAATATTTTTGCAGCTAGTAGTTCATTCCGCATCAACGCTGAGCCAGCATATCCACCTACTATTTTCTTAGCTGGACAGCCAAAATTAATATCAATAATTTTAGCTCCCATATCCTGGTTCATTCTAGCAGCATCAGCCATAACATCTGGCTCACAACCAGCAAGCTGTACACAAGAACCAGTAATATCATTCTCAATGAGAGCAGATTTCATAATAGATTTGCGAGTTTCTTGAATCATAGCCCGACTTGCTATCATTTCCGAGACTACTAATCCTGCTCCAAATTGTTTAACAAGCTTACGAAATGGTAAATCAGTAACTCCAGACATTGGAGCTAAAATAACTGGAGTAGATAATTCAATACTATCAATTTTTATTGTCATAGATAAGTTATCACCCAATTTTCAATAAAATTTATATAATTTTCCTATTAACAGATGCAGTATAAGCTGTAGCTAAAGCATCAGATTCATCTTTATTAATTACATTCTTTATATTCATTAATAATTTTACCATTTGTTGAACTTGATGTTTTTCTGCTTTTCCAGCCCCAACAATTGCTTTTTTAATTTTATTAGGTGCATATTCACTAAAATCAATGTTATAACGTCCAATTACTGACATTATAGCTCCTCTAGCTTGAATTAAAGTAACAGAAGAGCTGTAATTTTTATTAATAAAAACTTCTTCCATAGCAATATGATATGGATTAAAATAAGTAATTAATTTTTCTACCTCAAAGCTAATTTGCCCTAGTTTTAATATTAATGAATCTTTAGAAATAGTTTTTATTACTCCACTGTTAATATAATTTACTGTACTACCTAGCACATCAATTATTCCCCAGCCAGTACTAGTCAAAGATGGATCTATTCCTAAAATTATCACCGAAAAACTTTTTAAAATTAACTCTCAAAAAAAGCTATGGACACAAATTTACACATACTCTTGCATAACATGTAAATTTATATACCTTCTAAAAAAATCATAAACTTAATTTAGCTTATTATCAAGAAGAAGAGGCAGTAGTTGCACATTGAGCATTATTATTACTACCATCTTTACCAATCCAATCATATATCTTAGCAGCTTGAGTAATTAGAACAATACCGCACACTGTAACTGCCGCTGTCCCCCAATTTACTCTTCCCATAAGAACTGTTATTCCTAAAACAAAGATTGCAACTATACATAACGCCTTAGCAGTTTTACCACTTAAAACATCTACTATTTTACATAACTTCTCACCTATTGGATCTGCACTAGAAGTCCTAGCATCAACAATACTACTAGTAGATATAAAAAGTACAAAGAAACTTAGTATTAATAATATTTTTAAATAATAATTCTTAAAGTTTAATAAGCTCATAAAATTTTCTTAAATATAAATTAATAAAAAAACTCAACTATGCTTATTTTTTTTTCTTACTTAATGGTAGTTTTATTTGCTTAATAAAACCATCTTAGTATTAAAAAAAGCCTATACTTAATCAAATAAATGCACATTAACAAAAATTAACTACCCGCTGATGATGCGCATGTTGCTTGTGTTCCACTACTACTGCCTGTAGAGCTACCGTTAGCAATCCAACCATATATTGTAGCAGCCTGAGTAATTAGAACAATACCGCAAACTGTAACGGCTGCTGTTCCCCAATTTACCTTTCCCATAAGAACTGTTATTCCTAAAACAAAGATTGCAACTATACATAACGCCTTAGCAGTTTTACCACTTAAAACATCTACTATTTTACATAACTTCTCACCTATTGGATCTGGATTATTAGCACTCTGAGCATCAACGATACTACTAGTAGATATAAAAAGTACAAAAAAACTTAGTATTAGTAATATTTTTAAATAATAACTTTGCTTAAAGTTTAACAAGCTCATAAATTTTTCCTAAATATAAATTAATCAAACAAAACTCAACTATAAGTTCAACAAGCTCATAAATTTTTCCTAAATATAAATTAATTTAAAAAAAACTCAACTATAAGTTCAACAAGCTCATAAATTTCTCCTAAATATAAATTAATTTAAAAAAAACTCAACTATAAGTTCAGTAAGCTCATAAATTTTTCCTAAATATAAATTAATCAAACAAAACTCAACTATGCGTATTTTTTTCTTACTTAATGGTAGTTTTATTAAGCAAATAAAACCATCTTAGTACCAAAAAAAGCCTATACTAATAAAATAAAATGCACATTAACAAAAATTAACTACCATATGATGATGATGAGTATGTTGCTTGTGCACTACCACTGTTTGTAGCGCTATTGTTAGCAATCCACCATATATTGTATACTCATTGTAAATGAAGAGTTTGCAAAAAAGAAAAATCTGTTAAAAGGGATAGATGTGGAAAAAATTATCAGAAGAAGAAAAAAGAATTAAGGGAAAGGCACCGTCAGGAAATAGATGGAAGGATAAGGGATCGTATCAAAACAGTATTGTGCTATATGATGAAGGTTAAACAGAGTGCACAAATAGCGAAAGCGCTATTATTAAGTAATGGAGCAATTTGTAAGCACATAAGAGATTATGAAAAAGAGAAAAACTTGAAGCCAAAAAACGGTGGAAGCAGCAGTAAATTGACTGAAAGTCAAAAAGCTCGAATTAAAGCAACATAGATGAAGTTGGGTACATAGAGGCTAGAACAGTTAAAAATTATATAGAATCTAAGTATCAGATAAATTATTCATTAAATGGCACCATAAAATTATTGCATAATTTGGGGTTTGTTTATAAAAAATCAAAACTGATTCCGGCTAAATTGAATCAAGCTAAACAAGAAGAGTTGATCGAACAATATCGGGAACTAAAAAGCAAGTTAAAACCAGCAGAAGCCTTGTATTTCATGGATTCTGTGCATTTACAATACCAGGATCGTAATCGATATGGATGGATATTAAAGGGAAAAAATAAGACTTTACCTAGTAACTCTGGATGGAAAAAATTGCACTTAATTGGTGCAATAGAAATCAATGATCTTACTGTATTTAAGCAAAACAAACCCCAAATTAATACTGATTATGTTATTGAATTTTTAGCAAATTTAGAGAAAAATAACCCTGATAAAACTAAAATTTACCTTATTTGTGATAATGCTTCCTGCCATAAGTAGAAAAAGTTAAAGAATTTTCACAAACCCTAAAATTGAGTTATTTTTTTTACCTCCTTATAGGCCTAATTTGAACCCTATTGAACGATTATGGAAATTTATGTATTCCCTTGTTACCAATAATAAATATTACTCTGAATTTTAACCAATTTTCCGAAGCTGTTAATCATTTCTTTACTCATTTATCTCAATTTCAATCTAGAGTATCTAGTTTAATTAATGATAATTTTCAATCTATTTTTCTTGATCACTTTTTCAACTCTTCAAGTTAAAGGAGTATAGCAGCCTAAGTGATTAGGGCAATACCGCAACTGTAACCGCTGCTGTTCCTCAATTACCTTTCTCATAAGAGAGACATTCCTCCTAAAACAAAGATTGCAACTATACATAACGCCTTAGCAGTTTTACCACTTAAAACATCTACTATTTCACATAACTTCTCAACTACTAGTAGGTATAAAAAGTATAAAAAAACGTAGCATTAATAATGTTTTTAAAAATAACTTTACTTAAAGTTTTACAAAGCTCATAAATTTTTTCTTAAATTAATCAAACAAAACTCAATTATGTTGAGTTTTCACTTTTTCTTTTATTAGCAAATACAAACCATTCTAGTATAGAAAAAAGCCAATTAATCAACTAAAATATATTTCCTTCCATTTAACTTGATTATTATGAGCATGTTGCTTGCGTTCCACTACTTGTAGTACTATTGTTAACAATCCAACCATATATTGTAGCAGCCTGAGTAATTAGGATAATACCGCAAACTGTAACCGCTGCTGTTCCCCAATTTACCTTTCCCATAAGAACGTACATTCCTAAAACAAAGATTGCAACCATACATAACGCCTTAGCAGTTTTACCACTTAAAACATCTACTATTTTACATAGCTGCTCACCTATTGGATCTGGTGTACTAGTACTACTAGCATTAGCACTAACAATACTATTAGTAGATATAAAAAGTATAAAAAAAGCTAATAGTATTTTCAAATAATAACCATCCTTTAAACCTAACAAACCCATAGATTTCCTCCTAAATGATATTCAATCAAAGTCCTATCTCTAATTATAAAGACACATTTGTTAAGTTTAAAATAGCATTAATTTATTTTTAAATCAATAAACTTATAATATTTATGACTGTTATCTGATCTACGATTAATAAATGTATCTCTTTTACCATATCTAAAATTAGTAAATTATACTATTTTTTTATATTCTGAATAGATTTGTTTTACAGAAAAAATCCATATTATGCATACCACAATAAAAATTAACATTAAAGCAGGTGAAAGAGAAACATAACTCGCAGCTGGAAATAGAGTAAATAAAAGAGATTGAATTAATCCACTTGAAGACTTTCCTATTTTTGCACTAATTATATCAACAGCAGCTTTTCCTTTTGTTTTTAACTCTCTATCAAGTGGAATATATAACATTTCCTTTGATGTATCCCATATTGAGTATTTAGCCCCTTTAGTAATAACATTTTGAATTGCACCAGCTATTACAGCTATAGTAATAGGCGAGGCTGAACTCATTGTCTTAACTAATAAGAACATATCTTCATCAAATACAACAAACACAAAAAATACTGTACCAGTAATTACAGTTATAATAGGAGTAATAATAGCAACTGCAAACCAACTATAATAGCGTAATATAGCATTACCGACAAGTGTCAATAGAATTATCAACACTCCCGTCCATACAACACAGTAACCATTAAACTCTGCATATGCATTAGTAGTAGAATATAAATCTTTAATTTGCGCTTTCCAAATTCCTTCAACTAAATTTATACTAAACCCAAAAGAAGCAGTACAAATTAGAATAAACCATAAATATTTAGATGAAATAATGTACTCAAAACTTTCTCTTAAATTCATCTTAGGTCTTTCTTCTATTTCATATTGCATTTTATGGTGTAACTGCGCATTTACTACTGCATTAAAATAAATAAATCGTACTAAAAAAATCGAGCATATAGAACTAACTGCCATTATTGTTATTGAAGATTGCACAAGTAATACATTATTTGATATTCCTGAAAAATATTTCTGAAGTATAGAATTACTAGATGCAAAATGGATTACAATTAATCCTCCCACTATTAAAGAAGAATTACCAAATAATGAAAATAGCATATAAAAACGTTTAGCTTCATCAGTAGTTGTAACCTCGTTAGCAAATTGCCAAAATAATAAAGCATAAAATATATTGGGCCATAGTTCCGATAACACATAAAAAATTATGTAGCTCCAATTAGCAGCAAGAGCTATATACCACTTAAAATGAGGATAATTTAACATTAACTCATTAACTTTTTCAAGATCTGGGTGAAATATACTAGCTTGAGGATAGAAATAAAAAGCAAAACAGATAAAAAATGATAAAAATGCTAATGTTAGGTAACGATATATCTTCTCAAAATTTAAATTATTAACCATATATGCATATAGTATTACAAGTAACGCTGCTACAGGAGTAACGCAATATGCCTTTATAAAACTTGTAATTTCAGAACTTATTTCCGGTATTACAATGCTATCTTTTAGAATACGCAGAATATTTTGATTAAAAAGTATACAAAACATTAAAAGAGAAGTAGGGATAAACTTTCGTAACTCATGACGGCGCACAGGCCATAAATGAATTGCTAATTTAGCAAAGAAAACCCTCACCTTGGAGATACTCATGTTTAAGATTTACTCCGACATCATAATTTTAAACAAGTATTTTGAATTATACAATTGAAATTAACTAATAAATTTTTATCTAAATTAAAACCTCAAGCTATCTAAAAAATACACAAATTCTTGTGTTTTTTTATGTCATAATAGTATAACACAAAACACTTGTATAGAACCTAAGTTTCTTTATAACATAAGATTTAGTAGTAAATAAAAAAAACTTAATAGCAACAAATACAATACTTTAAACAAAATATAATAGAGTTAATGCAAGTGTCCTACTGCTGTTGGATATTTTCTATCTATAACCCCCAGATCTATTCTGAAAATTATGATAAGAAAATAAATAAACACTTTCTAAAAAAGGAAGAAATGGGGGCGGATTTAGAAATCCATTCCTCCGCCCATACCATGATGACCTCCACCACCTAAGCTGCTATTACGGCCATTAGCATTATTATCTTCTTCATGATCAGTAATCATAGCTAAGGTAGAAATTACTAATAAAGCTACAGAAAAAGCATCTTGTAATGCAGTGCGCACTACTTTAGTTGGATCAACAATACCTGTTTTTATCATATCAACATACTGCATCGTTCTAGCATCAAATCCAAGGTTATTATCATTACTTTCACTTAGCTTATTAACAACAACATCTTCTTTGCCACCAGCATTTTTGACTATTTGTCTTAACGGAGCTTCCAAAACCTTTTTAACAATATTAATACCAACTCTTTGATCTTCATTATCACATTCTATACTATCTAAAACACGAGAAGCATAAAATAGTGCAACCCCACCACCAGGAACTATACCCTCTTCAACAGCAGCTCTAGTAGCATGCAATGCATCTTCTACTCTATCCTTGCGTTCTTTTTGCTCTACTTCAGTGGCTCCACCAACTTTCAATACAGCTACACCATTTCTTAGCTTTGCTAAACGTTCTTGTAATTTTTCTTTCTCATAGTCAGAAGTTGTATCTTTAATTGCTTCACGAATTTGTTCACAACGAGAATTGACTTTTCTCTCAATATCGCTGTTGTGCTTATCATGAACTATAGTAGTATGATCCTTTGTAACAATAACTTTATTAGCTGTCCCTAACATAGATACATGATTAACATTTTCTAATTTAGTTCCTAGCTGTTCAGTAATTACTTCACCATTAGTTAAAATAGCAATATCTTCTAACATTTCTTTTTTACGATCACCGAAACCAGGAGATTTAATTGCTACTACCTTAAGCGAGCCTTTTAAATTATTAAGCATTAATGCAGTAAGAGTTCTCCTTCTACATCATCAGCAATTATTACTAGTGGTTTACCAGTTTGCACAACAGCTTCAAGCAAAGGAATCATTGGAGCTAATGCAGATAGCTTTTGATCTAACAGCAAGATATGTGGATTCTCAAATTCGGTAATCATTTTTTCACGATTTGTAGCAAAATATGGTGATATGTATCCACGGTCAAATCTCATCCCTTTAACAACTTCAACTTCAAAGTTAAAATTCTTAGAATCTTCAACAGTGATTACCCCCTCCTGACCAACTTGTTTCATTGCATTAGCAATCTTTTCACCAATTTCTCGATCTCCATTTGATGAAACAGTAGCTACCTGAGCAATTTCTTCTTCATTCTTAACATGACTGCTGTTTTTACGAACTTCAGCAATAACTGCTTCAACTGCTTTCTCTGCTCCCTTTCTTACTTCTTGTATATCAATACCTGCAACTTCAGCTTTATTAAGCTCCCTAACACTAGCATCGGCTATAACTGTTGCAGTAGTTGTCCCATCCCCAGCTACATCTGCTGTTTTACTGGCAACAGATATACAAACTGAGCACCAACATTTAGAAGTTTATCTTTAAGTTGAATTGCCTTTGCAACACTAACCCCATCTTTAGTAATTTTAGGCGGGCCATAAGATTGTTCAATTGCTACACGCCTACCTTTAGGACCCAATGTAATACCTACTGTATTTGCTACAATATTTATACCTTCTATTATATATTTACGGCATTGATCACCATGCACGATTTGCTTACTCATATTAAAAACTCCTTAAAATATTTTATAATTTGATTAGCTTAGATAAATATTCATTATTAATATTATGAATTTCAGCGTTTAACTAATAATATATCTGACTCTTTAATAACTACATAGTCTTTACCATCTAATTTTATTTCAGTGCCAGCCCATTTTGTGTAGACAATAGTATCTCCATTCTTAACCTTTAATGGTATAACATCCCCCTTATCATTTTTATTGCCTTCGCCAACCATAACTACTATTCCTTCAGTTGGCTTCTCCTTTGCTGTATCTGGAATAAGAATCTTACCGTGTGCTCCATCACTTTGTACTGGCTCAACTAACACGCGATCATATAGTGGTTGATATTTCATAACAATCCTCCAAAAATTTTCTACTCTTAAGTATTTATAATGTTTTATTTAATAGTATAAATCAACTTACTAATTTACACTATCACTATATATTTTCTGTTACTACTTATTTCAAGTGTAAATAACAAAATTTAAAAATTTTTTTACTATGTTTAGACTTCCTTTTGTATATGTCATCATTAAGATTTTATACTACATTAGTACCACTCTCAGACAAAAGTCAGAGTAAGATACAATTTTATATTTTTAGCATATCTTGCCATTCTTTAAATTCCTGAAAATATATTTTAATGATATATCTTGATAGCTTATATAAATCTTTATTTATCTATCTTCATTTTTCTGTTTCTTTTTTTATAGTATTACAGGAATTATGCTTGCTCTTTGAATAAATTCTCTATGATATTTGTATCGTAAACGTTATCCACTATAATGTACTTAGTACCTCATTTTGGATTAGAAAATATTAGGAGAGAAATTAAAGAGGTAAATATGGTATCCTAATAATTAATGCAATAAAGATAGCATATGGTATTCAAACTCTTTGATAACCCACATTTCCTAATCTATAGTTAAGGTTAATAATTGAACTATGCAATATATTTTTTAAAAAAACTTATCAAAAATCTAAGAATAGTAGACCTTATTTCAAATATATCTTGTATAAATTTTTAATTGCATATGCTTTTGCGGCATATATGTGATTAACTTCATATAAAAAAACTAATCACAATCCTCTCTTCTTTCCAAGAATTCTCCTAGCTAAATTTTTGAAGTATATTAACTGAAATTAACATATGAAGAGCGGTGTATTTAGTGTTCTAAATACATACTTTTAAACATTAAATACACATACAGCTTCAATTGAAGGATATTTATTTAATAACTACTTATCTTCTAGATTTTTAGTAAATATTTCCACTAAGGAATAAAAGCATACATACTTTAAAGCTGGTGGAGAGAAAGGGATTCGAACCCTTGATACGACATTAAACCGTATAACGGTTTAGCAAACCGCCGCCTTAAGCCTCTCGGCCACCTCTCCATTTATTATATTAAACTTTAATACCTTTAAATAACACAATTCAGTTTGAATTACTAGCTTTATTTTTACTGTTGCAGAGTACCAGCTATACTTAATTAGTTTATGATTTTGAAATACTGCTAACTTATTAAGCGTACTATCTGAATGATTTAAGTATAATAGCAAAAAAAATAGTCATTTTTATCTTAAACTTGCATAATTTTTTAAAAATGCATATTTTAACTTAAAATTGATCATAAATTCGTTAAAGATGATTTTAAATATCTGAAAGTACATTGATTATACAAGCGTTAACAGCTTCATAGTAGTCTAAAAATTACATAAGAAGTTATTTATGCCATAAAAAAACTTACAGAATCTTAATAATCAGTGCTTCTAAAAAAAATTTTATTGGATATATAAAAATATTACAAAACAACTTTTCTGGAGATAAGTCATAAAGAACAGAGAGAGCACATTTAGTTAACACTTTCTAAAATATGATGACTATAAAATAGACTGTGAAAAAGAATTTAAGTAGCAAAACAACAAAAATCGTAAATGAAGATTTGCAAAAAATTGAAACACTATTGCGTGATAAAAGCGCTAGCCAACAAAGTAATTTTGTTCCTAAAGGCGTAAAGCAAGGTGGTGTTTCTAAAGGATATCTTGCCATTGAAAAATCAAGTAATGATACTTTCCTTTTAAAGGAATTTTTTAGAAGTGAGGCAAGTGCTATAAAGCATTCAACAAACATGTTATGCTGTGTAAATTCAAAGAAACTACAACAAGCCCAAATTGATATGAGAGATGCTATACAACAATTCATAGTATCTGATATGTATCAGTTATTATTATATGATAGAGCGCCTAAAGAAGAATTAGTAGTACCAGATCAGTCAAATCAAGATTTACTTTATCTACGATCTAAATTTCTGAAAAATACAGCAACACTTTCCGAATTTTCTGGCTTAAAAGGTAAAACCCATATTAATCCTAATTCTCAAGAGTTAAAAAATTTAGAAGGATTTGAAAAAGTAATTGCTTCTTGTCATGTGTTGGGAGATCTGGATTATCATGCTGCTAATGTAATGGTTCAAGATGGAAAATTTATTGCTAAAGTAGATCATGGCAGATCATGTATGCAATTTTACACAGGTTTTGCAAACATGGTAGATTTAACAAATGAAAAATTTGAACGCACATGCAATTATAATTCTGCAATCCAGGCTGGAAACTTATCTTTTAGTGTAAAAAAATATCATGATTCGCTAAGCCAAATGTTAACTCAATTGGATGAAAATCAGATAGATAATATAGTAGAACAAAAAGTTGCAAAGTTAAAAGAGGCAGGATTTGATCCTACATGTTTAACTGTACTAGTTAGATTTGACGGTAATAAATTTACTAGTACTAGTATTGATAGCTACTCTAGTCTTGCAAAATTTTATCAAGATAATCTAAAACAAAATCTTCAAAATATGCAAGAAATAGTAGAAGCAACAGCTATAATATGCAAATTTAGCAATGTGTCTTCAAAATTTATGCAAGGGGGATGGTTAAAATCTTTTGCTGATGCTACAGAAAAAAATCCAATATTATATGCACACAACAATAATATTGAAATTGATAATCTTAGTGTTTTAGAATGGGTTATTGAAAACAAGTATAAGATTAAACATTCTATAGGTTATGTAACTCACCTTGCTTGGAAAAAACAATGGCAAAAAGGCAGTAATAACAAATGGCAAGAAATAACACAGTGTGTTTTAAAGCAAAAGAAAAATATAGTTGAATCTAACGCAGCATATTATATTATAAAATCCAACTCGGAAAAAGTTGCAGCATTAATGCAGAAATCTCAAAATATGTTAAAGAAAGAATCAAAATCTTCATCAGAAGAAATATCTGATGATAAATTACCTTCAATGCCTACCATTAAAAATACTAATAAATCTAGAGGGATATAGCTTATCAAAGCTTATATTAGAACAAATAATGTAAAAACGGTAAAACAACGTAAGATTAAAATTAAATTTTTACAAGAGAACATATATTAAGAAATTAACAAAAAGTAGCATTTATCCAGTTCTAAAGCTTTAAGATAGGCAAATAAGAATAACATAGCTCTTAAAAGAGATACTTAAGTTTTAAAAAATATCATATTAATGTATCAGTGTCTATATGCTATCGGGATGATACTAAATTGGAACTGATGATTTGTCTTAAATTAGGTAAATCAAATTATTAATTAATTGCGAAAGAAAGTAATAATCCCCTGTGATTCCTCTATATTTTTATTTATAACAGATCTGTAGCTTGATGCTATTAATGATAGAAGTTGTTTAGAGGTTTTATTTAAGTTTTTTTCATTATCTCCGGTTAGCTTTCTCTATTCTGATGAAATAAAATTTCCAATAAAACGGGAAAAATTATACTATTATTGCTACTGTTGTTTTTGGTAATATTGCAGCTACTAGTTATGATACCGCATACTGCACCTGCAAAGATTTAGCTATAGCAGTGGTTTTAGAAAATATATTTTTACAAATTATTCTAAAATTTTGATTTAAAAGGTTGAATATATGGTGCATAATAAATCTTAATGCAAAACATATTTACATCTTCATACTGATACTATCTGCCTTACAAGACCAATCTTTTATACAGACAAAGTTTATATTAAGCGATCGCTAATTAGTAACAAATCTTTTTTATTTTGTAGGCACAATGTTTTAATCATTTGTCTAAAACTAATTTTTTTGTTACCATTAATTCTAGTTAGATCAGAAACCTGTTCTGCAATTTTTATACTAAATGCCTCAGCAATATTTTTTTTGTAAGACTTGTATCTTCGATAGTATCATGTAATAATATTGAAGCCTGTACTGATATTAATAATTCAACCATGTTAGTTACACTGATCTTTTGGGTCAGAGCAACCTTGTATTCTATAGTTTTAAGCACTGCAAAACTCATATAACACATAGCTATGTGTGCTTCTATCCTTTGCTTAGTCCAGTGAAAAATTGGACGCATTTTTAAATTATGTTTATTGATTCTAAATTGCTCTTCAATTACCCATAATCTAGCATATTTTGCTATTGCTTCATATGGAGTTTTTGACAAGCATCATGATCTAGATGCTACTTATCAGATGATGGACAAATTACATGAGCAAATACCTAAAATTAAAGAATTATGCTTTAAAAACCCCCTAACCCTGATTCCTAATAAAGAGATTAGCCTAGTATTTTTTGGTGTCACTACACTATACTTTGAATCAGTAGAAATAGATGACTAAGAGCCTTTGGCTATAGTAAAGATCATCGCTTTAATACTACGCAATTAGTTCTTGCACTAGCAACTAATGAGGATGGACTGCCACTGGGGTAAGAATTATTTAGTGGCAACACTGCAGAAGTTAGGACATTAATTAAAGCAATCAATAGCTGGCAAGCGTATCTTAAAGTTAAAGATGTGTTGTTTTATTGCTGATCGTGCAATGTTTAGTAAAGCTAACTTGCAAATTCTCGATGAAGGTGGTTATCGTTATATTGTAGCAGCAAAGCTTAAAACACTTAAGAAAGAAAAAAAAGAAGAAATATTATCAGAGAAAAACTATAAGCTAGCTGTCATAGGCAATGATTTTACTTTGTTAATGAGTCAAGGAAGCTTTGTGAACAACATGAACTGGTTTTGATAGCCAGATTGTAGCAGCGCAGAAGATCGGTAGTTATTTACTAATGAATCTACGTTTTAGCTATAATTTATCTACCGTCAGTTGTTGTAGTAACTCTTCTGCTGCTATCATCCATGATTCCAGTACTTGCATTTTAATAAGAAGCAAAATTTTGCTGAGCAATGGTTCTATTACCTATATTGTAATTATCAAGGTTTATATCAACTATATTTGATCCTAAGCGGCTAGCACAGGTATTGGGAAAATTGTCCAGCTAAACTAGCTGTAGTATGTTCACAAGCTTTTAATACTGCTCAAGATATCATCGGTATAGAGGCTAATAGCATCTGAAATGTTGCATAGCTGTGTAAAATCATTCCTGCAAAGCTTCCTTGCGATAGTTTTAAGTTTTCCGCCTATTAATTCTAAAACCCTTCATCACAAAAACTAAAGCTATGATAAATGTTTTTGTCTTCATTTCATATAACTACCATGCAGTATTATTTCTAGATCTTAATTATCTACTTAGTTCAATAGAATCATAATATTTTTACTTTTTTTATTTTCTTGAAAATTTTACAGTTTTAATATATCATTACCGGGCTGTCAGTATAGGGGGTATAGCTCAGCTTGGTTAGAGCATCGGCCTGTCAAGCCGAAGGCCGCGGGTTCAAGTCCCGTTGCTCCCGCCACCCTTCTAACAAAGTTTTTAATCCTGAATATTTTTAGCATTGCAAATAATTGACTAATTTTTTTAACATCATGATTTTAGTGTAAGAAAGGTTGTTATTTGTGTAGTATGTCAAGTTAGGTATGATGATATTTAACAAAAAAAGATATCAGAATAATGAACTCCGATTAAAAGAGTAGCAGAATTATGATTAGGAATATTAATGCTAGTATCATTGTCTATAGGTAAAATTGGTCTTGTAAGACAGAGAGAATCAGTATGAAGATGAAAATAGGTTTTGCATAAAACTGATTATGCACCCTATATTCTACCTTTTGAATAAAAATTTTAGAATAATTTGTAAAAATGTTATTTTCTAGAATCACTGCTATAGCTGTATTTTTGGAGGCACAAAATGCAACATACAGTATACGATATTATAATGATTGTAATATTGCTAAAAATAACAGTAGCAATAGTGACAATTTTTTTTCGTTTTATTGGAAATTTTATTCCCTCAGAATGGAGAAAGTTAACAGGAGATAATGGAAAAACCTTAAGTAAAACCTCTAAACAACTCTTATCATTGATAGTATATAGGCTACAGATCTATTACAATAAAGATATAGAGGAATTACAGGAGAATTATTACTTTTATGAAGAGTCATTAGGACTTCAGCACAGAAGGGTTAGGCAATGCTAGTAGAATTAAGAGATGCAGGTTTAATTGAACTTAATAATAAAACAATAATCAAAAATAATCTTAAATGGCGTAATATCCATGATAAAACTTATAAAAATTCACATAGAAGAAAAAAGCTACAGAAAAAAATTTTCGCTTCAACGCGAAAGAAATTTTAGGTTGACCTGAAACTTTTTTCAGAGATATATCATAGATAGATAAATTTTGCAGTTATATCGTAAGTACTATCTGTATTCTGTAATTATCACCTATAACTTCCTTTATTGTGCTTAAATAATCGCAGCTAAGTTTTATTCCTTCGTATCTCGCCATTGTATTCATTGCAGATTGAATAATCTGCATCTCTATATTAAATGCTTTTTCCATATATCACCCCTAATGATTGAAAATGCTAAGGTATTGAGCATATATCGGTACACGACATATAACTTCTGTAGGCCTATTGTATGTAATTTCTCCTTTTATTTCTTGAAGGATTAGCTTAACAAAGGTTAGTCCTAATCCTAATATGTTATCTTGATTCCAATCCTTAATGGCACTATTTATTTTTTCCTCTACACCTTTGCCATTATCATAAATTGTGAGTTGCAGTGTTTTGTCCCGTATTTGTGGATTTAGTAATTCAACTTTAATTTTTTTGTCTTCTTTTCCAAATTTATTTGCTTTATCAAGTAGTTGAGTTAGTATTTGCTGTATGCCCTTCTTTGTCCAGCACAGTTTTTAAATACGGGCTTTTATGAAAACTTGCATTGTCCATCACAACTACAGAATTATTAGGTAATTTCGGTATTAAATCATGTTTTACCCAACCGTTAAATAAT
>NZ_LANP01000015.1 GCF_000964595.1 Orientia chuto str. Dubai
ATAAATAAAACTTTAGGTTTTTTTAATTTAACTACAAAAACTTAACTAACTCAAAGTCAAATCCTTGAGCTTTGCAGGCATTCAAGGTGTGTATATAGTTGCTTCTGATATAACTATCTTAAACTGTTTTAGCTTTAATTAATATTTTTTATTAACATTGTCTTCTTGTATAACCTCTAATTCACTAAACCATGATTTATCAGCAGCATAACCATAAGTTTTAATTAAAGATCTCCGTACTTTGTACCAAATTGAGTTAGAATGTTTGCTTAATTCTATCAGATACTCTTCTTCACTGATTTGTTGCTGTGAAACAGATTTAGGTCGTTCAAATGGTGTAACTTGCAACTCTTGAATTCTAGATCCATATACATCCTGTACAGCTTCTAATATCTTTGATTTATCATATTCAGTTGTTGAAGATAGTCCTTAAAATTATAAGAAATCTATTTGCTGTAACATATTTTCCTTCTTTTGTTATATCATTAAAGATTTTTTGAATATCTATTTTCCTA
Source organism: Orientia chuto str. Dubai (assembly GCF_000964595.1). Classification (GTDB taxonomy): domain Bacteria; phylum Pseudomonadota; class Alphaproteobacteria; order Rickettsiales; family Rickettsiaceae; genus Orientia; species Orientia mediorientalis. The sequence goes on from NZ_LANP01000015.1 coordinate 516, forward strand.
TGGTATAAATGTTTTGCACTCCTTATTATTATAGCAACACATTTTTTCCAGTGTATATTATATATCTATATATGTCCTTGCAATTTTTTGCAGGTTCACTTGCAACAGTAGACTTATTAATGTATTTCGACATTGAATGTAGCACAATTGCTAACAATATGCCACTTAATATGCGTTTTGGATGGCGGATTTAATTACTAGCAAGTTTAATAATTGGTAATAATAAGTTCATTAACATGATTACGTTGTTCATTGATAGAGTATGTAACTCTAACAGGCGTGATGTGAAAGTTTTTATATAGATCTCTAATGAAGGTAGTGTTATTATTTGAAAGCATAATTTTAACACCTTTATTAGTTAATTAAAGTTTACTACATTTGTATATTCTAAAGCCAATATTGAGCTTAAGATATTGCTTATCAAAAAATGTTTGAGCCGATGTACCATCTCTATTGAGTCTATAAATTCCTCTGAAGGAATATTTATTGAGATATAAAATAATAGCTAATAAATCTAGATCTAACTGAGGTGAATGAGTAGAGAACAAGTTTCAAAATTAAGTGAGTATCAGAATTATAGTCAAAAATTTTTAAGATTAAAAGAAAAAGGTTATAGAAATTTTTACCCACTAACACCAGAAAATATAGTTATATTCAACGTAAGTCAAATAGAGCATTTAATATATAGTTTATTAACAAATTGCTATTAAGATTAGCAGATACATATCCAAACTATCATTTTGATATAAGATAGCAATGGTAAACTATATTTCAATAACAGTCAGTTAAAAAATATCTTTCATATTTACTCATTTGTGTTATATATCTATTATGAATTTTCAAACTAATATTCTTGCTGCATTGCTTGCTTATGTTTGTAAATCTAAAAAAAAATTCTTTTTTTAAACTGAATAATCTTTCTCCTTTCTAGCTCTATCTTATATCGAACTCAGGTTAACTATTAATAACATCAAGATTTAATATTATCTTGCATTAATATTTCCAGTGCTATGCCTTCTAGATTTGCTAGTTACAATTGTATCCAAATTATTGATCGACTCAGAACTTACACTATGCTCTAGTGACGGCTTAGCAGATAAATGCTTTTTCAAAGATTGGGAAATTTTTGGATAAGAGGCCATAAATTTTTGAAGTCTACTGCTTTTTCCAGTTAAATATTCTATAACACTAGATACAAGTTGTTTGAAACTTTTCCAAGCCCCAGACCATCCTTGTCCAGTGTTATGCTGTGATACTAATTTCTGTACCATTGCAGAGACATTTTTTTTAAGTCTTGCTGTCTCAGATTTACTACTGCATAATGGAGATAATATTGATGCTACTTCTTCATCTATACTAGCCTGTATATCTTGATTGCCAAGATCTCCTTGCTGTTTAGAAAAGAAAAGATCTAAACATTGGCTAGCCAGTTGTTCTCTTAAAATAGGATCAGCTTGAATTTTGCAAAACTGTTCAACTACTTTCTTCAATGTTAATGGATCTGATTTAGGTGGAAGTTCTACTTCAGATGACATAGCTCTTGTTGCAACATCAAGTATATTTTCTACTATAACACTATCATCATGGTTTTGAGAATATAATTCCTTGATTATAGAGCTTAAAGCTTGATCTTCTCCTATCATTTCTTTAATACTGTTCCAACCTCTAGAACAGCTAGTATCTAAATCTTCTTGGCTTAATTTAGAACTTACATCTTTAGCTTTATATTGGGAGCATACCATATGTAAAGCACCTGATACAAAATCTCGTTTAACATTCTCTATTTCTTGCAAAGCTTGAGATCTAGTTACTTTTACTTCTTGGGGGATATCTAAAATATCAACTGCTAACTCAGATTTATGCATATTAACTAAAATTTTAGGTGTTACCGAACAGCCAGGTATAAATTTATCACCATTCATATTAGAAATATCTACTGACAATGCGCTATCAAAAAAAGGCTTTCTTACTTCAGGATAGTCTGGAGATTCAGCAAATGTAGTACTATATATACTATGCACCTTAACACCGTCTGATGCATCAATAAAAATATCTCCTCTTCCTTCGGCATCAAATATCATTCCGAAACCTTTTGTAGCAGATTTTTTACGGCTATAAATTGCAGTATTTCCTGCACGAAAGGTACCTTGTTGCCAAGAAGATGCTATAAACTCTCTTTGCTCTCCAGATAAAGGAATGTCTTTTGACTCTTGTAGTTCTTGAAGAGTAATTTCTTTTACTATATTGTCTGGTCCTTTATATAAAATTGGAGCCCGATTAAAATCAAGTTTTGATTGCGCATCATTGCTGTTTTTAAAATTATCAATTGAAGATTGTACTGCTTGTTTTAAAGTGTTGAAATCTTGTGTACTTTTGGTAAATTGTAATAGTGCCTGTGCAGAGCATTTTGCAACACATCCCATACTATCTTGTAATTCTGAATATTTTTTTATAAAATCGACATATTTTGCTGACCTATCTTCAGGTTTTTTATTACCCTCGCCATAAAATCCCTCTTCAAACTCTGGAAGGCCTGTTGCGCGTATGCTAGGTAATTTGGAAGCCTCTGCTAGATCTTCTAATAGCGACCGAGTATGTTTTTGCTCTATTTCGCTCAATGAAAGCTGCTGACTAGCCTGCAAGTCATTATATAGTTTCTTTAATCCAGGCGTATGAATTTGCCGTTCTAGTATCATATAATCTGCTATTGGATCAGGAGATGGAGTATTTAAAATATAAGGTTTAAGATCAGAAACATCTAAAGTTACTTCTCTTGATGTTAAAATATCAATATCTTTATTTGTTGCTTTTGCAAAAGCCTCTAAATTCTCAGTAGTTAGCTTTTCCATACACTTGTCATCCAGATATTCCGCACCGTGTGAAGTTGCAAAATATTTTAAAGCATTAGCACCTATAATATCACAAAATGGATGCTTTTTGTGATTTAAATTTAATAAAGAATAACTATTATCGGGCAATGTTACATATGAAGAGACTTTTTCCTTAAGTAAATCAAAGTTTTCATTACCTCCAAAAAATGGAATAGCACACAAAGCATCTTCTTTAACTCTTTGATTAATTAATGCCTGCATATCTTCATTATTTGATAATTGTAATTCTAAAACTTTTCGCGCATCTATTAACTTTGATTCCAGAGCTTTGATTTCTTCCTTATTAACGTGTTGCTCTTGTAGCAGACCAAGCATTTTATGAACTCTTTGTTCTACCATAGCAAAGCTAGGAGCTTCTTTTGCTTTAGAATTTAATAAAGAATTTACTGCCTCTTTAAAATCTGGGCTGCTACAGTCTACTCTTCCATTCTCATTTTTAACTATTTGCATTAATTCACCTACTATACGCCCTTTAATATATTTTAGCTCAATTGTTATCTTTTCTTCAACTTCTTGAATCTTAGATTTAGATAACTTATCTTGAAGATTGACTGCTGCAGAATCAACTTTGGTTGTTGATAAATCTTTCTTTATTTTTGCTGCTACTTCACTTACTGGTGAAAATTCAGGAACTATATTTAGTGTCTTTGCTAAGCTAGATATGTCAGCTGTAACTGCCTTTTCAAAATTTTTTAAATTATCAGGAGTTAGATTTTGTTGGTCTTCAGATGTAATATAATTAGGCTGAGAAACTTCTTGTTCTTTTTTATCTCCTGGAGAAGTAAAAAATTTTAAAGCATTAGCACTTACAATGTCATAAAGTGGATTACCTATTTGCTTTGCTCTAAGAAAAGAATAGCTATTATTAGGCAACCGCATAAATGGGGCTATAATTTTCTTACAATGCTCTCTTACCTTTGATATTGGTATAGCAAATGTAATAGAATCTAAAGCTTCATTTTTTATTTTTTTAGTAATTAATTTCTTTACTTCTTCACTATTTGATAATTGGGATTTAAACTTACTTTGCTCAGTGTTCAATATTGACTCTGCAGCATTTACCACTTCAGAACTAATTTTTTGTTTTTCTAAACTCTTAATAAATTCTTGTGCTGCCATAGCAAAACTAAACGCTGTCTTGGCTTGTGCATATAATAAAGAAGATACTTCTGCTTGAAAGGCGTTACTGTTACAGTTAACTTGTCCATTATTATTTTTAACTACTGTCATTAATTTATGAATAATGCGCCCTTTAATATGTTTTAGTTTTACTTTCAGCTCATCTTTAACTTCTTGAAGTTCTGCTTTAATCTTAGCAGTTTTATTAAGCACAATATTAGCAGCTTCTTTGAACTTACTAGCTGGATCCTTCTTTGATACTAGACTATTAATGTCATCTGTAACTGCCTTTTCGAAATTTTTTAAATTATCCTCAGTAAGATTTACTTCACAAGAATTTTGAGTCAAATATCCTTCACCTTTTATAGCAAATGCTTTTACAGCATTTGCACATACAATGTCACAAAATGGGTGGCGCTTTTCATTTGATTTTAACAATGAATAGCTATTATCAGGCAATTTTATAAAAGGGGCTAAATTTTCTTGCAAAGCTGCAAAATCTTTGTTTTCTCCAAAAAAAGGCATAGCACGCAAAACATCCTCTTTGATTCTTTGATTAATTAATTTTTGTGTTGCCTCATTATTTGATAATTGTGATTCCAGAGTGATTCTTTCAGCATTCAGTTTTAACTTTATAGCACTTATATCGTCTTTTCCAATGCTTTGTATTTGTTCTTGTGCCTGAGTAAGCATTTTGTTAATTCTTTGTTCTACTATAGCAAAGCTAGGAGCTTCTTTTGCTTTAGAATTTAATAAAGAATTTACTGCCTCTTTAAAATCTGGGCTGCTACAGTCTACTCTTCCATTCTCATTTTTAACTATTTGCATTAATTCACTTACTATACGCCCTTTAATATACTTTAGCTCAATTTCTAGCTTTTCTTTAATTTCCTTGATTTTTTGTAATGCTTCTTCTCTGCTGATTGTACTAGCATCAGCTACTTGTAAATTTTCTAAATTTTGCTCTGATTGTATAGGTTTGCCGACAGCACGTTTTTGAATTTTATCTTCAATATGCCTTAGCTCAAGTTCTAGATTTTTTTCAACTTCGTTAAGTTTTCGTAGTGTATCCTCTATGCTAATTGGTTTAGCGCGAGTAGTATCTACTTGTAAATTTTCTAAACTTTTCTCTGATTGTATAGGTTTGCTGACAGCGCGTTTTTGAATTCTATCTTCAATATGCTTTAGCTCAAGTTCTAGATTTTGTTCTACTTCAGTGAGTTTTTGTAGTGTATCCTCTATGCTAATTGATTTAGCGCGAGTAGTATCTACTTGTAAATTTTCTAAACTTTTCCCTGATTGTATAGATTTGCTGGTAACGCGTTCTTCAGCTCTATCTTCATAGTAGCGTCTTATGCTGGCAAGAGAAGGATCAGTTGAAAGAAGGATTTCTGGTAGAAGATATTCAGATAGAATATCATGGTTTTGCTTAATGAAGTTTGTGCTAGCTAATGCTGTTGTTAAACTTCCCTTGGTTAAGGACTTATTTTTTTTAATATAATCGTTATCTAATAAGTTATTAGCTAGCAGTTCTTTTTCTTCTACTGATAAAAATTTACTATCAAAAATTTTATTAACTAAAGTACTTTCAGTAATTTGAGTATTATTCTCTAATAATAGAGTTGCAAAAGCGCTTGCAGCATCAATTATTGCTTCGTGTTTAACAAGAAATTTTGTCTGGGAAGCTCTAAGATCAATGGCTTGTTGGGCTGCTTCTTCAGTATTAAGGATAGTTTTTTCTTGAGACATTTTGATCAAATTATCTACAACAAATGGCCCACAGTCATAACTATTAGTTTGTTGCGCTATTTTCAAATCATTAATTTTTGCATCAGGGCACAACTTATTTATACATTCTATGAGAGGAGCTTTATTATATATTGAGCCACCCAGCGGGTCATTATATGAGATAACTATTTCATTATTAGTGCCTTTTTTAATTGCCATTGCAAGCCAATGATTGTTACCGCTATGCAGTGGTATTACCGCTTGCTCATATGGACCACTAGTAATATCAGATAATGTTTGTTGTAAAGTTTGCTCAAGTAACTCAGATTCATTTAATGCAACATGCTGTATTATAGTAATACCTTCATCCCATCCTAAATGGTGCTTTAACAATGCATTGATATCATCTTCACTATATAAATATTGAGGATTATTAAATATACTTGGCTTCATAATAAGCTACCATAAAATACTTTTTAAAACACATTTTTATAATAAATATAGTACTAACTATTTATATTGTAAATAATAATTGATTCAATCTGTGATTACTTTTTTAGTATTTTATAAATGATTTTTTTTATACATTAAATGTAATTTCAATTAAGAAACATATTTATTTAATTAATTACTTATTTTAACCTTATAACCTCAGTTTCTAATCAATAAGAAAGTTTAATAGACTTAAGAAATAAGCAGCTAAGAAAGATAAAATATGCACAAAAACATTCGATATTGAACGATATCTTGTATGTTCAATATCAAAAGAATATTTTGATATACTGAACACAGTTTCAATAATTCAGCGTTTACAAAGATCAGAAAACCATTCTTGTTTTAAATAGCCCTTATCTACAAATAATAAACCAATAATATGCTTGATTAATAGAACATGAGCTCCATTATATATATTTCCTTTAGTTAGTTTAAGGTGTTCTATGCATATATTGCCAGTGATATAGAGTATAAACTCTTAAAAATGATTTATGCCATTTACTATATTACCAAGACAGTTGAAGTATTTTAAAGGATTTTGCTCATCACCTGAAATAATGTTATTTGTATATATGAAGTGCAGATTTTAGTTAAGTTATAGAGAACTTGAAAAGATGGCAAGTATAAGAGGAGATAAAATAGATCATATGACTTTTCAAAGATAATTAATTAAGTTTCTTCATTTGGTAGATCAAGAGGTTAAGAAACACATAAAGAAGCGGTTTGGAAATAGCTAGAGAATGGATGAGAACTATATTAAGGTGGTGTATCTAGCTAGGAAAGCATAGAGATGCTGCAGCTGCTAAGGTATTTTTTTCAGAAAGCCTTTCAGAATAAGGCCAAAATATAGAATTGCTGGTACAGAGAAAATATTTGTATGCTTTAAGAAGCATAATAGAGTAGGAGCTAATGATCATATATCTACTTTTAAGAATTTTAAAATGCTAATAGCAGTATAATATCCAAAAATCTCGGATTCTATATACATTGAATCAATATGCCATACAGATACAACAGAACTAATCATCTTTTGATAGAGCATATGTGCTTTCTATTGCTTTCGATGCTCATATTTTCGATAGTTTTATTTATATACTTTCTTATAGATTCAAAACTAAATCTAGCATAAATCTTGTTAACTTTACATCATCATGATTCAATTCTTTAGCAAGTATATACTGACTTGCTACTTTGACTGATATTTCGCTTCTAATTGAGCTAATGTTTATATATATAGCAGCAGATCATGCATCGATAGAGAACTTTATTTCTGTATAAAAAAAGAGTTAAACTTACTGACGCATGCAGCTGATTGTTTATCTATAATTAAAAGCAGAATAAATTTTTTATTTTAAATCACCATTAAATTCTAGTTTTATAGAACCTAAATGGTAATTTTAATTACATTTTGTTGCATATGAATTTTGGAATTCTTTAATTTAGAGCTAATTTACTATTAATTTATATACTTTAAATTATCTACAAGAACTTTAAAGCTGCCTTATTTTGAAAGTAATAATTTTTATAGCTAATTTCCAATTATATGCATTAAATCTGTTTTTTAGAAAAAAACTTCCACATGTTACCAGCTCATAGGATTTATTAAGTTTTTTAAAAATTGATAATATCTTGCTCTTTAAGTTTAATTATTTTGTCAATTTTATCACAATATTGATTTGTTAGTTCCTGTATTTCATTGTTGTAGATGCGTGCTTCATCTTTCGAACATTCAGTATTTTTTTCCATTTGTTTGATAGTTTCAATACCATCACGCCGAATATTTCGAATAACGATTTTGCTTTTTTCTTGGTATTTATGTGCTATCTTAACTAATTCCTTTCTACGTTCTTCGCTTGGTATTGGGAGTTGCAGCCGAATAATTTGGTTATCATCTGAAATTATAGATACTCCTAAATTTGCTTCTAAAATTGCTTTTTTAACAGATTTAAGAAGGCCTTTATCCCATACTTGAACAAGAATAGTTTTTGCATCTGATACTGATACTGTTGCAACTTGTAATATTGGGACTGTGCTGTTATATGCTTCAACTTGTACTGGATCTAGTAAATATACAGATGCTTGTCCTACCCTTAAGCCCTTGAGATCTGCATCAAGTACTTGTAGTGCACCATTCATTTTTTTTGTTAATGAATTAATTATCTCTTCTTTATTCATAACACTAAATAATTTATTATTTCAATACTATAAAAATACATAAAATAACTATATTAATTTCATATTTGTAAGCAAGCTATTTATTCTAACCTTAGATTACTGGTTTTAAGAAATTAGTTTACTGCTTAAAACTTACATTTTATAATCAGTAAGCTGTTATTTTATAAAATATATTTTAATGCCTAGCCTTATAATTAACAATAAAAAAATAAATGTTGAAGATGGAATAACTATTATTCAAGCTTGTGAGCTATTGAATATTGAAATACCAAGATTTTGTTATCACGAGCGTTTAGCTATTGCCGGTAATTGCAGAATGTGTTTAGTTGAACTTGAGAATTCGCCAAAGCTAGTGGCTTCATGTGCAATGCCTGCATCAGATGGTATGATAATTTATACTAATTCTCCAAAAGTAGAAAAAGCTCGTAAAAGTGTTATGGAATTTTTATTAATTAATCATCCACTAGATTGTCCGGTTTGTGATCAAGGTGGCGAATGTGATTTGCAGGATCAAGCATTTAAATATGGTAATCGAGTAAGTCGCTTTAATGAGCATAAACGTATAGTTAAAGATAAATATATGGGGCCATTAATTGCAACTCATATGACACGCTGTATTCATTGTACTAGATGTATTAGATTTGCTCAAGATATAGCTGGACTACCAGAAATAGGGACAGTTGGTAGAGGTGAAAATATGGAAGTGCAGACTTACTTAGAGCAAAGTATGAAATCTGAGTTGTCTGGTAATGTAATTGATCTTTGTCCAGTAGGGGCATTAAACTCTAAGCCTTATGCTTATACAGCAAGATCATGGGAATTAAAACATACTGAGTCAATTGATATATTTGATGCTATGGGAGCAAATATTAGAGTTGATTCTAGGGGGCTAGAAGTAGTACGGATTTTGCCATCATATTGCGATGATATTAATGAAGAATGGATATCAGATAAGAGTAGATTTGCTTATGATGGATTAAAATATCAACGTCTTGATAAGCCATATATAAAAAGCAACGGTAGATTACAGGAAGCAAGCTGGAGTGAGGCTTTAGATTATGTAGCAAATAAAATGAAAGATACACCTGGCCATAGAATGGCTGCTATTGCTGGCACTATAGCTGATTGTGAATCAATGTTTGCTTTAAAATTATTGATGCAAAATTTTGGCTGTAATAATTTTGATGTTAATCAATTTAATTATAAGTGGGATCTTAGTTCTCGAGGTAATTATTTGTTTAATACTTCTATTGCTGGAATTGATTATACTGATTTATGCCTGCTTGTTGGGGTTGATATGAATTTTTCTGCGCCAGTTCTTGGGGCAAGATTAACTAGGTTACAACGTTGGAATAAATTAAGAATATTAAATATTGGTCCAGAAGATTATGATCATAGATTTAAAGTAATTGATCTAGGTAATAGCCCAAGGTTATTAGTTGATATTTTAAATGGAAACCATAAGATTATACATGAAATTAATAATGCTAAAAATCCAATGATGATTATTGGTGACTTAGCTTATTCGCGTGATGATGGTTTTAAAGTCCTTGAATTATGCCAAAATATTGCTTACAAGTATAATTTTATTCAACTTAATTGGAATGGGTATAATATTTTACATAATCATGCTTCTACTGTTGGTGCTATCGACTTAGGGTTTGTTGCTGTTGGTAATAATAAGAATGTATCTGAAATTTTAGATAGTTGCGAACAAGGGGAAATATCATTAGTTTATTTATTAGGGGCTGATGAAATTGATTCAAGTAAGCTGAGTAATACTTTTGTTATTTATCAAGGGCACCATGGTGATGTTGGAGCTAACTGTGCTGATGTTATATTGCCTGGAGCAGCTTATACTGAAAAAAATGCTATTTATATTAATTTTGAAGGTAGGGCGCAATATGCTAGGCAGGCAGTTTCTACATTAGGTTCAGCAAAAGAAGATTGGTTAATTATAAAAAATATATCTGATAAAGTGAAATCTAAATTTTATTTTAAGGATCTGAATGACTTAAGAACTCAAGCTGCAAAAGTTGCTATATCCTTAAAAAATGTTGGAAAGTTACAAAAAAGCAGTGTTAAAAAGATCGAAAGTGATATTATATTAAATACAGAAGAAGTATTTGCTGTAAAGCAGCGTAATTTTTATATTACTGATGTAATTACTAGAGTATCGCCAGTTATGACTGAATGCACGAAAGTCAGAAATAAAGAAAATTAAAGCTAAATATGACTATCAGTATGGATATAATTACAAGTAGCCTTGATTTTGGGGCACTACTTTATAGTAGTAGCATTGTATCAGTAAAAATTATAATGTTAATTGTTTGTTTATTGATAACTACAGCATATTTAACTTTTGCTGAAAGAAAAGTTATAGCATATATGCAATTGCGCCTTGGACCTAGTATTGCTGGTCCATTTGGATTATTGCAGCCAATAGCAGATGCTATTAAATTAGTTTTTAAAGAGCCTATTATACCAGTAAAAGCTGACAAAAAATTATTTATTATAGCTCCAATTATTACTTTTGTTTTTTCTTTAGTAGGCTGGGCTGTAATTCCTATTGACCATAATATTGTTCTGTCTAGAATTCATATAGGTGGAATATTATTTATATTAGCAGTAACTTCATTAGGGGTTTATGGAATTATAATTGCTGGTTGGGCAAGTAATTCTAAGTATTCTTTTTTAGGATCAATAAGATCTGCAGCTCAAATGATTTCATATGAATTATCAATGGCATTAAGTATAATTGCAGTGCTTATTGTTACTGGTGAGATGGATTTGATTCAAATTGTTGAAGCACAGAAAACTAGGCCATTATGGTTAACAGTAATGATGCTACCATTAGCAGTTGTTTATTTTATATCTATACTAGCTAAAACTAATAGATTACCTTTTGATATTCCTGAAGCAGAGTCTGAACTAGTTGCAGGATATAATGTCGAATATTCTTCCATGGCTTTTGCTATGTTTTTTCTTGGAGAGTATGCTAATATGATCTTAGGTAGTAGCTTAATGACTATTATGTTTTTAGGCGGATATTTGCCACCATTTAATTTGGCAATATTAACTTTTATTCCAGGTTATGTATGGTTTATATTAAAAGTAGCTATGGTATTGTTTTGTTTTCTATGGATACGAGCAACATTGCCACGATATAGGTATGATCAGTTAATGTATTTGGGGTTGAAAGTGTTTTTGCCATTTGTGTTAGCTTGGATAATAGTAGTATCTACTATTTTAGTATATAATAACAATTAACCATAGTATAAGCTATACTATGGTTAATGAATTTTTTGAGAATTAACATGAAAATAATTAATTTTATTAAATCTGTTTTTTTATATGAAATTATTGTTGGAATGCTTTTAACCTTAAAGTATCTTTTTAAGCCAAAAGTTACAATATGTTATCCTAATGAAGTTAGTAAATTAAGTCCAAGATTTAAAGGTGAACATGCTTTAAGGCGTTATCCAAATGGTGAAGAAAGGTGTATAGCGTGTAAATTATGTGAAGCTGTTTGTCCAGCTCAAGCTATTACTATTGAAGCAAAAGAACAACCTGATGGTAGTAGGCGTACTACTAGATATGATATTGATATGACGAAGTGTATATATTGTGGGTTATGCCAAGAATCATGTCCAGTTGATGCTATTGTTGAAGGACCAAATTTGGACTTTGCTACAGAAACTCATCAGGAGTTATTATATAATAAGGAGAAGCTGTTAAAAAATGGTGAAATGTGGGAGCATGTAATAGCTAATAATTTGAAAGTGGATAGTAAGTATAGGTAGTTGTAACTAATGTTATTTTTTTATTTATTTTCTATTTTAGCTTTACTTGGTGGTATTGGTGTTATAATAAGCAAAAATGCAGTATATGCTGTATTATGGTTAATATTTACTTTTTGTAATACTGCAGGATTAATGATATTGTTAGGAGCAGAATTTTTAGCTTTCTTATTGATAATAGTTTATGCTGGTGCTGTTGCAATTTTATTTCTTTTTGTAGTAATGATGTTGAACATACAATCTAATACTTTAGATTTAGTAAAACAACATACTATTTTAAATGTTCCTATATCAATAATTGTTGCTTTTATTTTTATTATTGATTTAAGTATAGTTATCTTTATTAACTTTAAAAATTATTATCCTGTACATTACTATGAGAGTAGCTTAGGCATTAAGTCTATTGGTAAAGTACTATATACTGAATATGCTTTGCCATTTCAATTATCTGGAGCAATATTATTAATTGCTATGATTGGTTGTGTTGTATTGACAATACGAAAAAGATCTGAAATAAAGCGGCAGAATCATGCTTCTCAAATTAATCGTAGTAGGAGTAGTAGTATTCAGGTTGTTCAGGTTGAAGTGAATAGAGGAATAAATGATACCGATAGTAATTAAAGAAATAGGTCTAATACATTATTTAATATTTACAACTATAATGTTTGGAATTGGATTGATTGGAGTTATGAGAAATTGGTGTAATGTAATTTTTACTCTTATGTCAATAGAGTTAATGCTATTAGCAGTTAATGTTAATTTTGTAGTATTTTCAAGTTATTATAATAATATCGTAGGACAAATTTTTAGTATAATGATATTTGCAGTTGCAGCAGCTGAATCTGCTATTGGACTAGCAATAATTGTAGTACATTTTCGTAATTCTTCAATTGTAATTAAAGACTTAAATCGATTGAAGGGGTGAAATGTATGTCATTTTTAATTACAGTATTGCCGTTTTTGCCTCTAATTTCAGGTGTAATTAGTAGAATTATTACTAAAGTAGCGTCTTATATAACTATTGCTTTAATTATTAGTACTACCTTTATAGCAATATTAATTTTCTGGAATATTAGTAAGTATAATAGCGTTGAATATATAATATTATTTGATTGGATTAATTTTTTGAATTTTAAATCACATTGGGCTATCTACATTGATAAATTGACAGCTTTAATGCTAGTTATAGTGTCACTAATTTCTAGCATAGTTCATGTTTACTCTATAGGCTATTTATGTGATAGCAAGGCATTGCATAAATTTATGTCATATTTATCTTTTTTTACTTTTTTTATGTTGATGCTAGTTTTGTCAGATAATTTTTTACAGCTATTTTTTGGGTGGGAAGGTGTAGGAGTCAGCTCCTATTTATTAATAGGATTTTGGCATAAAAAACATTCTGCAACAATTGCATCCTATAAAGCATTTATTGTTAATAGATTTGCTGACTGTGCCTTTCTTTTAGCAATTATTGCTATTGTTTATAATTGCAACTCTGTAGAATTTAAGGTTGTATTTAATCATGCTGAAAAATTATCAAAAACAATGATTTCAATTTTTGATATTAAAATCATTGTGTTAGACTTAATTTGTTGTTTGTTATTTGTTGGCTGTATAGGTAAATCAGCTCAAATTGGTTTGCATATATGGCTACCAGATGCTATGGAAGGGCCTACTCCTGCATCAGCGCTAATTCATGCTGCTACTATGGTAACTGCTGGTGTATTTTTATTGGCTAGATGTTCATTTATGTTTGAATATTCTCCAGCAATATTAAATCTTATTGCTATTACTGGTGGACTTACTTGTATATTAACTGCAATTATTGCTGTTTTTCAGAGTGATATAAAAAAAATAATTGCATATTCTACTTGTAGTCAATTAGGTTATATGGTGATGGCATGTGGGGCATCTAGCTATAATGGAGCAATATTTCATTTACTAACTCATGCTTTTTTTAAAGCAATGTTATTTTTAGCAGCAGGAAATGTTATACATATGACTCATCAGCAAGACTTAAAAAAAATGCCTCAACAGTTATGGCGAGTTATGCCTTACACATATGGATTATTTTGGTTAGGAACATTAGCAATTATTGGAGTATTTCCTTTATCAGGTTATTATTCAAAGGATATGATATTAGAATCTGTTTATCTTACAGGCAATAAATTAGTGTATTATTTAGGAGTTATTGCAGTGTTTTTTACAGCAATTTATTCAATTAAATTAATTATAGGAGTTTTTCATCAATCCTTTAGTTCAGAAAGAGAATCTTCAGTTAGGGAAGCAGATTTAATTATGAATTTGCCATTATCAGTTTTAGCAGTTGGTAGTGCTATGTCTGGATGGTATGGTTATAATATTTTATCTATTGATAAAATTGAATATTTTGCTAATTCATTGTTTAGTAAGGAAAATTTGCATATTGATTGTTTAATAATACGAATGCTTCCAATGTTAGTAGGAGTACTTGGCTTGATAACAGCAATTTTAACTCATTATTATAGAAGTAATATAAATACTAGCATAATCAATAGTGTTAGTTATTTAGTTAGGAATAAGTTTTATTTTGATGAGATGTATAATATTCTGCTAGTTAGGCCCTTTAATATTATTTCATATTATTTAAGTATATTTGATATTAAGTGGGTCAATAAATGCTTAGATTATGGTGCGATATATTTAGTACGGAATGGATTTTTATATATAAGGAAAATGCAATCTGGTTATGTATCTTACTATATACTAGTAGCATTATTTAGCATGGCTGGACTTTTTTCTTTTATTGTTATTAATTACTTTATAGCTTGTAACTAAATGCCAATAATAACTCAAGATATTCCGATATTATCGATTTGTATTTTTTTGCCTTTGATTGCATTGTTAATTTTGTTATCTATGAGATTAAGCACCAGGCTTAATAAAGTACTATATGTTAAATTTATTGCAGTAATAAGTTCAATATTGACACTGTTTTGTACTATATATTTATTAATGCAGTTTAAGAATAATACAGCACATGCATATCAGTTTGTTGAATTATATTCTATATTTAAATTGATAGGTCTTAATTATCATATAGGTATTGATGGCATATCTATTTTTTTCATTGTTTTAACAGCATTACTTACTTTATTAGTTATTGTTATTAGTATTTTTACTATACAAGAAAATCTGGAAGATTATTTATTATGTTTGTTATTGATAGAATCATTAGTTGTTGGTGCTTTTAGTTCAATGAATCTATTATTATTTTTTATATTTTTTGAAGCAACACTATTTCCAGTATTTCTAATAATAGGAATTTGGGGAAGTAATAATAGAATATATGCTGCATTTAAATTTTTTCTATATAGTTTTATTGGTTCAGTTTTTTTCTTAATAGCTATTATATATATATATATATATACAGGCACACTTGAGATTTTAGAACTATATAATCTTGTTTCTAAATTTGATATATCAGTACAAATGATATTATGGTTTAGTATATTTATTGCTTTTGCTATTAAAATACCTATGTTGCCTTTACATAGTTGGCTACCTGATGCGCATGTTGAAGCTCCTACTGGAGGTTCTGTAATGTTAGCAGGAATATTACTTAAATTAGGTGGATTTGGATTATTAAGAATATGCTTACCAATGTTGCCTGCAGCAACACAAAATTTTAGTAATATAGCTATGATATTGAGTGTAGCTGCTATTATTTATTTTTCGATTATAGCTTTTCAGCAAACAGATATAAAGAAAGCAATTGTTTATTCTTCAATTGCTCATATGGGATATGTAACTGTTGGTATTTTTAGCCTAAATATTTATGGTATTCAAGGAGCTATTTTTCAAATGTTGAGTCACGGCCTAACATCATCAGCTTTATTTATGATAATTGGCATTTTATATAAGCGAATTCAGACAAAAGAAATTAGATTTTATGGTGGCTTAGCTGAAAAAATGACAAGGCTAGCTAGTATTTTTATAGTTACAGTACTCGGATCGATAGGTGTACCAGGTACAAGTGGATTCATTGGCGAATTTTTAGTGCTACTAGGTGCTATTACTGTTTCTCCATTAATTGGAAGTTTTGCAATTCTAGGAATATTGCTTGGAGCTATATATATGCTTTCTCTTTATCGGCGCATTATGCTAGGGGAAATTACTAATAAAAAAGTTTATCAATGTAGTGATATTTTAGCAAATGAAAATCTAGCTGTACTACCTTTAATATTATTAATGTTAACAGTAGGAATATATCCTAAATTTGTGTTAAATATTTTGCAGGTACCAGCTGAAAGCTTAAGCAATTTGTTTATTGCATAAATTTGCTATGCTTGTTTAATTTTATTTGAGAGAGTTGTTATGGAAATGTTATATGGAGTGATACCAGAAGTATTGCTTCTGTTATTTGCTTTAATTTGGCAGTTAATTGGAGTGTATAGTAATAATGCTCTAACTCATGTTATAGCTAAAATGGCAGTTTGTTTTACTACCATATTAATAACTATTTTAGTACTTAATCCTAATTGGTTTTGTGGAATTTACTGGAATAATACATTTATTGTTGATCAGCATAAAATATACTTAAAAATTATTATTTTAATTTTCTATGTAGTTCTTACCTTGATTTATTCTGGATATATTAAAGCTGCTAATTTAAAAGGCCATAGCGAATATATAGTATTAATGCAGCTTGGAACTTTAGGAGGATTAATATCAGTTTCTGCTAATGATTTTATGGTTATGTATCTTGGTATCGAAATGCAAGGCATAATAGGCTATATTTTGACAACTTTTAATTCTAATAATCCTAGATCATCAGAAGCTGGACTAAAATATTTTATATTAGGAACTGTTTTTTCAGCTATTATGTTGCTTGGTATATCCTTAATATATGGTATTACTAAAAGTATACAGTATGATATTGCTTTATATGCACTACAATATCCAAGTACTAATATAATAGCAGTAGTTGCTATGCTAATGATACTAGCAGGTATTTTATTTAAATTATCTATTGCACCGTTTCATATGTGGACACCAGATATTTATGATGGAGCTCCTTTAGTAGTTATTGCATTACTTTCTAGCTTGCCTAAAATTAGTATATTAGCTGTACTTGCAAATTTATTATCTGAATTAAGGTTTGCTAGCAACTATTTTTTTTATATAAGAATGGTGATAATAGTGCTTGCATGTTGTTCATTAATTATTGGTGCATTAGGTACCTTATTACAAAAATCAATACAAAGATTTATTGCCTATAGTACAATATTAAATTTAGGATATGCAATACTGCCTTTAATCGTTAATCAATCTAATGTTATTAAAGCAGAAATATCTTATTTTTACATAATTATTTATGCTGCTAGCATGTTAGGATTTATTGCAATAATAATAACTAATTTTGCTAACCATTCTAACTATCTAAAAATTAGTCATCTTAGTGGATTATCTAGTGTTAAAAAATTATCGTCAGCATTGATAGTATTGCAAATGTTGTCATTGGTAGGAATTCCACCGCTTGCAGGGTTTATTAGTAAATATGTTGTTTTTATTAATATTTTAAAATCTGGTATGTATGAATTAGCATTCATAGGAATAGTAGCTGCTATTATTGGGTCATATTGTTATCTTAATATTATTAAAGTAATGTACTTTTTACCAACTACATTTAGTTATCGAGATTTTTGTGCGAATTTTGAGTTAAGCTTAGTTATTGTAGTATCAACTATAATTATTGTATTATTAATAATGATATGCATGTTTGTTGGTGAAAATCTTAGTTTTCTTGTATAGAAGAAAGTTTAATAAAAATGTAATTGCTATCTTCTGTTAAGAAGTATTATTTTACAATAAGTTATATTAATGAATATAGAGTTAGCTTTTTGTCATAATATGGATTTTTTTGGTCCATTTGAAAAAACTCCAAAGCTGGCTATAGCGGTATCTGGAGGAAGTGATTCATTAGCTTTGATATTGTTAGTCAAACATTGGAATCAGAAGGTAAAAGGGCAAGTAACTGTTTTAACAGTAGACCATCGGTTGCGTTCCGAATCAGCTAGTGAAGCAAATTATGTTAGTAAAATATGTAAGGATATAAAACTTAAACATGTTACTCTAAACTGGATACATCAAGAGATTACAGGAAATATTCAAGCTCAAGCTCGCAAAGCGAGATATCAATTATTAACGAAATATTGTCAAGAACATGATATTTTACATTTGGTTACTGGACATCATGTTGATGATATAGTTGAGAATTTTTTTATTAGGTTATTTCGTGGATCAGGATTAGCTGGATTAAGTTCTCACAATATTTTCTTTGTTAACAATATTAGAATTATTCGTCCGCTATTTAATATTACTAAACTGGATTTACAAAGATATTTAAAACGGCAAAGCATTCAATGGATAAATGATCCATCGAATAGTTCAAATAAATATCTGCGTACTAAGGTTCGGTCTTTATTAAAATCTGAATTTATTTCTTTTCAACATGATTTTACAGAAGAATTGCTCAAAAAACGGATAATACTTAGTCAAGAACATTTAAACAGAGCATTAGAGAGTATAAATAATGAAATAATTTACTATGTAGTTCATGCAATTAAAATTTACCCAGCTGGGTTTGCTGTAATTAATAGATTGGTCTTTAGAAAAGCCTCAAATGAGGCTCGATATGCCATATTAGCATACTTATTGATGATTGTTGGTACTACTGAGAAACCTCCAAGGTTTATTTCTTTGCAAGATCTTATTCTGAAAGATATACATGAGTCTTATACTAATAAAACTCTACATGGATGTGTTATTGAATATTCACTCCAATATATTATAATATATAGGGAGTTTGGACGCTACTATCCTAAGCCGCAGCCTGTAATTAATTCAGTAATTTGGGATTGTAGATTTAAAGTTATTGATAATAGAAATGATAGCAATATGAATCTAATTATTGACTATTTGAAGCAAAAAGATTATCTCTTAATTAAGCAATATGTAAAAA
Source organism: Orientia chuto str. Dubai (assembly GCF_000964595.1). GTDB lineage: Bacteria > Pseudomonadota > Alphaproteobacteria > Rickettsiales > Rickettsiaceae > Orientia > Orientia mediorientalis. The sequence goes on from NZ_LANP01000015.1 coordinate 19,727, forward strand.
ACAATCAGGAAAGTGTTTATTTTAAATACAGTAAAAAAATATTATTTACATTTCCTGTAGTTAAATATCTTGAAAAAGTTATAGCAATTCCACATATACAATATTATAGTAATAAAACATTTGAAAAAAGTGTGAGTTTTATTTTTGAGCCTCAGTTAGTATCACGGTGGTTTCATTATTGTTAAATAATTTAAGGTTAATATGAATAATCAAAACAGAAATATACTATTTTGGGCAACAGTATTTATTATACTTGTTGTAGCATTTAACTTGCTGCAGGGGGAAAGTTTTATTACTAGTCAGCAGCAGCTACATTTGTCTGATTTTTTAGCTAGAGTTGACGCTAAGCAAGTTAGTAGGGTAAAAATTCAAGGGCAAAGTTTAGAAGGGGAACTGACTGATGGTAGTAGTTTTTCAACATATTTTGGCAATTATGATAATTTAGTTAATCGTTTAAATGATCATGGTGTACATATTGAGGTCTTACCTACAAGTACTAAAATGGGAATATTTATAAGTACTATTATTTCTTGGTTTCCAATGTTATTGTTTATTGGAGTATGGATATTTATTATGAGGCAGATGCAAAGTGGATCTGGTAAAGCATTATATTTTGGTAGATCAAAGGCTAAATTAATGTCTGAAAACAGTATTAGGGTCTCTTTTAAGGATGTTGCAGGTATAGAAGAAGCTAAAGATGAATTAATGGAGATTGTAGAATTTCTTAGGGATCCAGGTAAATTTCAAAAATTGGGAGGTAAAATTCCTAAAGGATGTTTATTAGTAGGCCCTCCGGGTACTGGTAAAACTTTATTAGCAAGAGCTATTGCTGGTGAAGCTGGCGTTCCGTTTTTTCATATTTCGGGATCAGATTTTGTTGAAATGTTTGTAGGTATAGGAGCTAGTAGAGTTCGGGATCTGTTTTACCAAGCCAAAAAAAGTGCTCCTTGTATTGTTTTCATTGATGAAGTTGATGCAGTTGGTAGACATAGAGGTATAGGATTAGGGGGAGGAAATGACGAGCGGGAACAAACTCTTAATCAGATACTGGTTGAAATGGATGGATTTGAACCCAATGAAGGAGTAATAGTAGTAGCCGCTACTAATCGTGCAGATGTGTTAGATAAGGCTTTATTGCGTCCTGGAAGGTTTGATAGAAAAATTGTTTTAATTAACCCTGATGTACAAGGTAGAGAAAAGATTTTAAATGTTCATTTACGCAAAGTAAAGCATGCTGCAGATATTAATGTCAAGGCAATTGCTTGTGGAACATTTGGATTATCTGGGGCAGCATTGGCTAATATAGTTAATGAATCAGCATTAATTGCAGCAAAAAATAATAAAAAAGAAATTACTAATGAGGAATTGGAGCAAGCAAAAGATAAAATTATGATGGGAAGCGAGCGCCGCTCTATGGCTCTTACTGATGAACAAAAGCGTTGTACTGCTTATCATGAAGCAGGGCATGCTATTGTTGCTTTGTATGTTAAGGCTTCAGATCCAATTCATAAAGTTACTATTGTTCCTAGGGGGTCTTCTTTAGGTATGGTAATGAGATTACCAGAGCATGATAGATTAAATTATACTAGAGAACAGCTAGAATCTAATATTGCAGTAGCATTAGGAGGCCGTATAGCAGAGGAAGTGATTTTTGGAAAAGATAAAGTAACTACTGGGGCTTCAGAAGATATTAAGCAATGTACGAGAATTGCTAGGTTTATGGTACTTGAAGCAGGCTTAAGTGATCAGGTTGGACCACAGGAGTATACTTCGTATTATGAGACATATTTAAATCAAAAAAGTAAAATAACTCTTTCAGAAAAAAATGCTCAAATTATTGAAGATGAGGTAACAAAATTTATTGATGCAGGATATGTACTGGCTCGAAAGATAATAACTTCACATTTAGATAAGTTAGAGCTTATTGCTAACAGTTTATTGGATAGAGAAACTTTAAATGGGGATGATATTAAATTATTAGTATTTGGTGAGCATAAACCTAAAGCAAAAAGAAAGAATAATGCGCAATCTAAAGCAAAGAGTACTTCAGAAAATGAACAAGCTGCTATAATCTAAGTAAGAGATTTTATTCTTAAAAATAGAAAATGATTTTAGGCAGGAATTTTTTTTTACAGGATACAAATATAGTTAGTGCTAACTTAATTGGTAAATTATTGTGTTATAAGAATTTTCAAGGTGTTATCACTGAAACAGAAAGCTATATTGGGCAAGATGATCCTGCTTGTCATGCTGCTAAAGGTATAACAAAAAGGACCCAAATTATGTTTGGGCAAGCTGGGTTTAGCTATGTATATTTTATATATGGTAAGTATTATTGTCTAAATATTGTTACTGAAGCATTAGGGTTTCCAGCCGCAACTTTAATCAGGGGGATAAAATTAATTTGTCCTCCATATATACATCTTAATGGGCCAGGAAAACTTTGCCAGTTTCTAGGTATTAATTTAACTCATAATGCTATTGATATTACCTTATCTAAGGAGCTCTATATTAGAGATATAGGTTGCAAGTTAAATTATATGTCTACAGCTAGAATAGGTATTTCTAAAGGATTAGATAAAATGTGGCGATATGTTGCTACAGATGAAATTTTCTTTCAAACGTGTTCTTACATTGCTAGAGTATAGATATAAATATGGTTGAAATAAAGTTAAAAAATCAAAATGCTACTACAGCTTTTGCTAGACAATTAGCTAAAAACTTAAGTCCAGGATCAATAGTCACATTAAGCGGTGATTTAGGAGCTGGTAAGACCTTTATGTGCCAAGAAATTATTCGTACAATATGCGGAGTTAATACTATAGTATCAAGTCCAACCTTTAATATACTTCAAAAGTATCAAGTTGATAGCTTTGTAATTTATCATTTTGATTTATATCGTTTAAAAGATAGTAATGAGATTTATGAGTTAGGTATTGAAGATGCATGGCAGCAAAATATTTGCTTAGTTGAATGGCCAGAACTAATAGAAGATATAATACCTAGGCCTTATATTAGTATAAAAATAACTATGAATGTTAATTTAGAGAGGTTATGCTCAATTGTAACTTTAGTATAATAATTAATATAAAAATAAAAAGCATTATAGATTTTTTAAAATCTATGAATTTTATTGTACTTTCTCAATACATTATTAGGGAAATATATATCAACTTGAGTTTAATATAAGTAAGCAGTTAGAAAATAGAAGGGCAAGATTATTTAGTTTTTTTAGAAAAAAAACGGAAACTTTACTATGTTGGAAAACAGTGAATAATAGCTTTATAATCTGACATTAGAATAGTTAAAACAGATTGTTTTAACTCTGACAGTTAATACCTCAGTTTTTCATTAGGAAGGATTAGATAAAGGACTTAGAGAGATAAATTGTCAATTGTGAATATAAAAATAGCTATTAACAAAATGGTTTATAAAGGATAAGAGATACTCTATGGAAGATTAAAAAAATTATCAAAAGATATATTGGAAGTCGTAATTCATGGATTAATAGTTCATATTTATTTGAATAATACTATAAAGCCTAACAGAATACCTAAAATAAGCTATTCAAAGATATATTCTAAAATAGTATTGTTGTTTACTGCAACCTTAGTAAAGGTTGGTTTTAGGATTAAAATTACATTAGTTAATTAATAAACAATAGAAAGTTCAAGACCTAAAATTAACTAAAAAAGTGTAGATGAAGGGACTACTATTTTTTAAATTAACCAAGCATATTACTAGTTTAGTTTTTGGTAATAAAGTATCTTTAAAAACAAGAATTATTTTCCAATTTTTGCGATTGAAGGTTGAAGTTGATGACTGGTATAAAGAAAAGCATGGAAAATAAACTCTTTTTCTTTGGTTAAAAAAGTTTTACTATGTAAACGTTTAATTTATTAAAACTATATTCAGTATATTAAAAGCTTTTTTGAAGCTTAAACATAAAAAACAGTGTTTAATATGAAATGCTTTTTTCATCTATATATTAATTATCCTAGTTGCTTATTGCCTTAAGCCTAACTAAACATTCTATTAATTCTAAATTTCTTAATTAAAAGCTGAGGTTTATAAATTTACTAACATTTTTTATTTACAACTATGTTTAGTATGTTTATGCATAACTCTTAATAATTGTAATTGTGATAAAAAATATATTGCTGCAGTTTCAGATCGTAAAATATTTTTTCCTAAACTTATTGATTTTATTGTTCCAGTTTTGCTTACTTGTCCTAATATGGTTAAATCTTGTTCTGAAAAACCCCCCTCTGGCCCAATTAAAATTGAAGCTTTAGAAAGTATACATGCTGGCACATGATATATTTGTTGTACTGTTTCCTGTTCATTAGCTAATAATATACAATTAGAGCTCTTTTGATATAAAAAGTTTGCTAAGGTTATTGGAGATGATAGAATGGGGAAAGTTAATTGTTCTGATTGTCTGCAGGATTCTATGATGATTTTATTATATTTTTCTGTATTAAATTTAAGATACTGAGAGTATTCGCTTATGATTGGTACTATATGTGTTATTCCTATTTGAGTTGCCATATCAATTATTCTAGACATTTTTTCTGGTTTGACAATGCATTGAGCAAGAACTAATGGTGAGTTATTTTCGGTAACTTCTTTTGTAATTCTCCTAATTTGATTTGTTATTTGTAACAATACCTGTTTATAATTAATGAAATGAATAATAGCTAAATATTCACCATCTATATTATTAAATACTCTAATTTGATCATTATTTTTGCATCTTAAGACATTGATTAAGTAATGGATTTGCTCTTTTGATAACTCAACGGTAGTATCACTGTTTAATGATGTGCAACTATATAGTCTATGTAGTTTTTTAAGTTTCATATTTTTGATTTGTAGTTATACTACTAAAATAATATAACTTTAAAGTATTTGGGAAGTATATAATACAATGTTTGACATTTTTAGTTTTTCAAATTATTATCCCTTTAGAATAATTTTTTATATCATATGGATAGTGTAATTAATGACCAAGGTTATTAAATCAAAATATAAAGTTAGCAGGCGGCTAGGAATAAGTGTTTGGGGACATCAGAAAGATGCAATTAATAAAAAAAATTATAAACCTGGTCAGCAGGGTAATTCTACAAGTATTAGCAAGCGATCAGATTATAGTAAGCATCTTATAGCAAAACAAAGATTAAAGTCTCATTATGGCCGAATATCAGAAAAGCAGTTTAGGAATACTTTTAAGCTTGCTCAAGAGAAGAGAGGAAATACAGCTGAAAATTTAGTTGCATTGCTTGAGAGAAGGCTTGATGCTGTAGTTTATAGGTTAAATATTGCTCCAACAATTTTTGCTGCAAGGCAGTTAGTAAGTCACAAGCATATTATGGTTAATGGCAAAAAGATCAATATTGCAAGTTATAAGGTAAAAGCTGGTGATTCTATTCAAATCAGTGAATCAGCTAAGCAAATTCCTATAATTATAGGATCAGTTTCAACAAAGGGACGAAAAGTACCAGAATATTTGAGTTTTGATGATGAAAGGCTAACAGGAAGCTTTATCCGTATGCCTTCATCTATTGACGAGGTGCCGTATCCTTTTGATCCAAAAATAAATTTAGTTGTTGAGTTTTATTCAGCGTAGATATATCGTAATCAACATGCTTAATTTGTATTTTAAAGAAATATATAATCTTTAAATTATATACCTTTGCAGATCGTTGTATCCTGAAGATACTCTTAAATAAAGAAAGTTAAATTAGGACATGAGTTTAGATGACTATTTTAAATAGCAGTAGGGTGGTTTTCAAACTTCATAGCTCAGAGTTGAAATCATTTTATTTGCATATCATTGCAAATCAGAGCAGCAATTAGTAAATTCAGTATAAAATAAAGGAAGTATTACCTACCAAGCATATTTTGGAAAGCTTTGGAAAAATGAAGGAGAAGGTTCAAGCTATTTCAAATAACTTAGAAAAGGTTGTCAGATTTACTGAATCAAAAAATATAAGATTATACTTATTACACAGCTTTTGTTACGTTTTGGGATACAGGTAAACTGTTTTTCAATATAGACTTAAGAATTCATGGAGCTAGTACTGTAATAGGAGATCGTTCGTGGCCTTGGAAAATATAGTTTTTTCAAACTTCACCCAATAGCAGTTAAAGAGCTATTGATTCTGCTAGTGGAATAGCTGTAATAAAACATATACCTAGATATGGAAGAAATGATACTAATGCTGGATTAGCTATTATCGATACTTCAAGATTAGTACTTGAAGAAACTGATTTTTTAAGTATTTAAAATATAGTTGAAAATTCACCTGTGAAAATAGCTATAGTAGCTTATATTCAGTATTAAAGATATTGATTCAGTAAATCTGGCAACCTTTTCTGAGTTAGTAGCTTATAATGCATGATATAGGATTTTAAAGATTATTAATTTATAGATACTTTAGAAGTAAGGCACTTAAGGGCAGTTATCAGGAGCAAATAATAAAGTCTATGAAAATTTATTGCACTGGTAACATAGATGCAATATAGGAGATTGCAAATTCTGTTAATCATATTTAGCAAGAAGATATGATCCTATTTAAAAAATTACTTAGCCTGCATTATAGCAAGATTAACTATATTACTCAAAACTGTGTTTTAAGTACTGTTTGCTATTACAATTGCTATTATTGTAATTTCACTATGTAGAGAAGAAATGGAAGATTATATTAGCTCATAAAATTCCATTTTTATCAATCGATTTTCAACTTTAGCTATAATTTATTGTGTTTATACTATTTATCAGTATGCCTTTAAAGTTAAAAAAGCAATATGATACATTTATCAAAAAAATTAAGAGCTAATTCTTAGTATAGAAATATTTTTTAATTTATTAGAGTTCAATATAAGAAAAGGTTAGAGAATAGGAAAAAAAGGAAAATTTTATTAAAAAAAGAAATAAAAATTTTGCTAGGCTATGCTAGCACGAGATTTTATTAGGCTACATTACAAAAATGTATTATCTAAGTGCTGTTGTGATTTTATATTTTTAGCATATTTTATTGCTAATAGCTGTTCTTTAAATATTTGAAATACGATTTTATCTCCAGCCATATAAGATTTACCAGCACGGTAATATTCTAAACCTTTCAGAGTACCATTTGCCTTAATAAGGCTCTTGCACTCAAATTAAGGACGTCTACATCTTTGCATACTGTAATATCAAGCGCTCATGTGGCTAAAACTTACTCTGACTCCAGTCCTTAATTAACCTACTCATAGAGTCTTCAAAAGTACAATCTATCTTGACACCTTCATGTTGCTTCAACAGTAGTAAACTGCTTTTAATATTTGTCATCAGCAAAGTTTCGAGC
>NZ_LANP01000016.1 GCF_000964595.1 Orientia chuto str. Dubai
TTCTTTAAATATTTGAAATACGATTTTATCTCCAGCCATATAAGATTTACCAGCACGGTAATATTCTAAACCTTTCAGAGTACCATTTGCCTTAATAAGGCTCTTGCACTCAAATTAAGGACGTCTACATCTTTGCATACTGTAATATCAAGCGCTCATGTGGCTAAAACTTACTCTGACTCCAGTCCTTAATTAACCTACTCATAGAGTCTTCAAAAGTACAATCTATCTTGACACCTTCATGTTGCTTCAACAGTAGTAAACTGCTTTTAATATTTGTCATCAGCAAAGTTTCGAGCTACTTCTTTGCTTTTGCTTTGGCTCTTAATATCTGTTAATACATTAAGAGCAAAATTTATTTGCCAATACTTCAAACATTCCTCCTCTTTCCACTGAAGTTAATTGTTTTTCATCTCCTGCAAGAATTATTTGGCAATTATTTTCTTTCACTACCTTTAACAGCTCTAAATAATCGTTATAGCTAAACCACTATAAAACAGTGATGTTATATACTTTTCGAACAGAGTGTCTATACGTCACAATGATATTTCATTCTTCTAGATTTAGCTTGAAACCATTTTTTTTTAATAGAATTTAAATCAGGAGAATAAGGGGGTAAATACTCTATGCCCTCCTTTTTCTAGCATAGTTTTTAAATACGGGCTTTTATGAAAACTTGCATTGTCCATCACAACTACAGAATAATTATTAGGTAATTTCGGTATTAAATCATGTTTTACCCAACCGTTAAATAATATTACAGTAAAAAATTGATACGGTTAGCAGCGATTTATTATGTGCCTATAACTCTTTTTGAAGGATGCCAATCATGCATTCTGTAACATCTCATGCCTTCATATCCGTCAGTTCTAAGAGCACTAGCAATAAAACCGCTCTTATAGACAATAACCTTTCCTTTATACCTTTTTATCTTATCCTGAAATTCTAATCTCTCTTCTTCTTTTGCCTTCGGATGTTGTAAAGTTTTTTTTATATGTTCAATCTCTTTAATGCTTTTTGTATCCAGATTCACTTACTCCTAGCCGCTCAGCTCTTTCATATTGGTATGCGTCACTATATTGTGACACTTTATCAATAGAAATTTTTGTTGGAGCTCGTTCTTTAACGGCAATCTTACTCCATACAAATACTTTTCTCCAAAACCTTTTGATACTCATTCAAAGCTCATTTTCTCTATTTCCCTTATAGCCTTTTTTCTAAAATCTATCGTCATACTAATTTCATTGCATCTTATTATTATAACTGTTTTATACTAGTTTCGTTATATTCTTATTAGCATTTCAGCTTCATCTACTACTATTAAACTATCTTTAATAGCTCTTTTTTGAAATAGAACTCCTTTAACAGTATAACGTTCTTCATAACCTTCAAGTTCTGATACTGCTTTATGTATAGGAGCTAACCCTATAACTTTCTATCCACGATTTGTAGCAATCTTATATACTTCTGCTAAAACATGCGATTCTCCTGTTCCAGCTCTTAGTACTTTAATTCCAAAATTACTAAGTAAAACACGCCTTAACTCTTGCTCTTCGCTAATATTTGTGAGGCTTTCTATATCATTTTTAAGGTGATAAATATCATTGTAATGAATCTGATTATTGATTTTATTAGCAACTTATCCTTGCTTCTTCTTCTTCTTTAACCTCTTTAGTTGTATATTATGCACTATTTTGGCCGTTTTCATGATATAACTTTTTTTTGTCTTTTAGCTATCATATCTTTAACAGCTCTTTCAACATCCTGTTTAGTAAAAACAGATTAATACTTCATTATATGATTTAGTACTTCATCAGCATCGCTAATAATCTTAAGATGCTCCTCTTTTCGTAACTCATTTGGCTATGTCATTAATAAAACTTCTTATTCTAACAGGACCAACATGCTGGTATTGTACTTATATGGTCTACTCTGTTGTTCAATCCTAATTCAGCAAAATATTCGTTTGTTATTTCCTTTACCTTTTCATGAATCATTTTTGATTCTGGAATAATATAATGTTTACCTTTAACCGTTCTAAACTGAGGATTTGAGTTTACTGCCTTAGCACCTAATTCTTCACCATTCTCTTTAATCTTCTAGTAGTAGTAACTAATATATGTGCATGTTTATCTCCTTTATGAGGGAATATCTATTTGCATTCCAAGTTCATATTTCACACCTATTCCATTTTCTTAACTATTCGGTGTATAATCTCTATTCTATCGTCTAAATTCAATTCTTTATCATCTGGTAATGCTATTACAATATCCTTTAACAACTTGCTATTTCTTCTTGTTTCAGTACGTTCCACAGAGATCTATATAAAGACTTTGACATCACTCCTGTTGGAGTTACATACTCTATCAATGAACAACGTAACATGTTAATGAACTTATCATTACTAATTATATCCATTAAATATGAACACGTAAACTTGAGTGTATATGAAGCGGTATATTAGGAACAACTGTGCTACATTCAATATCGAAATACATTCGATCTTTAACTTATTGTTAAACCAGCTCCAAACTCTCCTACCTTTAAACTTAAGATCTGATATTACTCCACCTATAATAAAAATTGATCCTTTTTCCCATCAAATATATTATATAATAATTTCCTTGAATGAATTTGCTCCGTTAACGTCTTCATATAGCAATCTAAACCTTAAATCTATTTATGAAGATCATTGCTGTAACCAACACCTATTAGTATCATCTCCAGTACCATTAGCACCTACAAACATGATCTTGCTCATCTAAAAATCTTTGTAACTGTTATTCAAAATGTTCTGATCATTTAGTATAAGCGTAATTAGTATAAGCGTAAATAGTAGTAATATTTCATGTTAGCTTATTCTGTCTGTTTTTTTTACATAAATAATCTTAAATTCCAAAGAACGTAAAAAAAATATGGTGGAGCTAAGCGGACTCGAACCGCTGACCTTTTGAATGCCATTCAAAAGCTCTACCAACTGAGCTATAGCCCCATTTTGTAAAGGATAAATCTAAACCTTCAGTATTGGTAATATACTAACCTTAAATATTTTTACAACTAAAATCACTCATTTTAACAGGTTAATATGCTCAATGAAACATTGATTTTTTTTGTCTAAGAAGATGATCTCTACAAATAATTACCTATCATTTTTATTTTATTGAAAGAAAAAGTTATGCAATTAAGCTTGCTTAAGCATACCTCAAAATCAGTATCAGAATACTGTATCAAGAGTTAAAATCATAGCTTGCCACATAATTAGTTGCAGCAGTTAACAAATTGTGCTACAGTTTTATTATAATAAATTAATAAAAAGGTGATTATAATGAATTGGCATGCAACTGCAGCTGATGCAGTATCATTAACAAATAAAACTATCGTGCACGCAATTGCCTGTATTCAGCATTTAACTGATAGGTTTGGGTCTAGTTCTAGTTATAAAGTTACTATAATGAGATTAATACAGTCTTCAGCGAAACGCATTTTTCATGAAGTGCTGTTTTCCTGTAAAGAAGATGAACAAGATATAAAATATAATAATTATATTAGTTTGAGTGCGCCTCAAAATATGATTCAAGTTATAAAAAGAGATAACAACTCTAATAATCTTTCTGAATGTACAAGCAAGGCAATATCAATGTCAAAAGATGATATTTTCGATTGTGAACATTATAACTGGCATAACGGTGTTGATTATTGTATCATGGATTGCATGCTGAACAAAGATGCTTTAAATAATTTAAAGGAATATTTGCAGGAAAGTATTAATAATAGCTCTAGCCCCATTAACTTTCTAGTTGAGTCAAAGTCTGATGATGATAGTTCTTTTTCTATTGCTAAAGTAGCAGCAGTATCTGTATTAGGTATAGCATCAGTTGCAGGTTTAGGATATTATATATATAAGCAGTACACAAGTATGGAAGAAAAAGCACCAATTACAGTGCATGATGACCAGATTGATATACAGGAAGATAATAACCCTAACCCAGGCATAGAAAATATTTATGAGTGTATTGGCAAATACACTACAGAAAATAATAGCGTATATATAGTAGAGTAAAAAAGTAATTATTGCAATTTTCTTAATAAAGCTCTTTTAAAGTTTGATAAATATGTACTATATTTCTTTTTTGGGTATAAATTCTACATAAATTACTGTGTTTTCTTGATCAGCATTCATAATAATTATATTATATAATTATTATTTTGTGCTTATAAAATATTTTATGAGAATTGCTGTTAATGGTCTTGGACGCATTGGAAGATTAGTAGTTAGAGCAATATCTGCTTTGCAAGACAGCAACTTTAAATTAGTAGCTGCAAATAGTCTTGCTAAATCAGATATTATTGCTCACCTTATAAATTATGATTCAACTCATGGGGAATTAACAAACAAATTTCAATACAATAATAATTGCATATTTAATAATATGTGTAAAATAAAACTTTTTAAGCAAGATAATCCAGAAGATATCCCATGGAATGATGAAGCTATTGATATAGTAATAGAATGTTCTGGCAAGTTTAATAATAGTGATGCTATAGTGTCTCATTTAAGAGCTGGAGCAAAAAGAGTAATTGTCTCAGCTCCATGTAAAGTAGCAGATACAACAATTGTAGTTGGAGTTAATGATCATTTACTTAATTTAAATCACAAAATTATATCAGCTGGGTCCTGTACAACTAATGCTGCAGCTCCAGTTATTAAAATTTTAAATGATAAATTTAAAATTGAATGTGGTCATATTACCACTATTCACGCTTATACTAATGATCAAAATATTTTAGATAATAGTCACAAAGATTTTAGACGAGCAAGATCATGCTCTATGTCAATAATACCTACTAAAACAGGTGTTTCTACATCTTTAAAAGCAGTAATACCGGAATTAGCTAATTGTTTAGATGGCTCTGCAGTTAGAGTCCCAACATCTAATGTATCATTAATTGATTTTACTTTTTATAGTCATAAAACTATTACCGTTCAGTCTATCAATAATGAGATTGAAGAATCATCTAAATCATTGCCTATGAGAAATATTCTTAGTGTAACTCCAGCCCCACTAGTTTCAATAGATTTTAATCATTCAAAATTTAGTGCTATATTTGATCATTATGAAACAAAAGTAGTTGGCAAAAATCTTGGTAGAGTAATAGCATGGTATGATAATGAATGGGGATTTGTACATCGTATAATCGATATAGTTAAAATAATATGTTGCCAAGAAACAAGATAATAATTCAATTAAGATAATTGAATCACAATATCGATACTTATTTTGCTTAACTAATATATGTAACTAATGCAAGCATAAAAATATTTATGGTACAGTTAAAACAACTTTCAGATCTTACAGTAAAAGATAAAGTAGTTTTACTACGGCTAGATCTTAACTTACCTCAAGAATATGGTAAAATAACTGACAATACACGTATAATTCGTATTATACCAACAATAAAATATTTGGTTTCACATAATGCAAAGGTTGTAATTATTTCCCATTTTGGCCGTCCGAAAAAAATAGAATTAAGATTATCATTAAAATCAATTGTTTCTGAACTTGAAGCATTGTTAAATATTAAAGTTAAATTTTGTCCAGAATCAATTGGAACAACAGCTAAAAACGCTATAATGAAGATGCAAGCAGGTGAGATTTTATTGCTTGAAAATTTAAGATTTAATTCCGGAGAAGAGCTAAACGATACTGATTTTGCTAATCAACTTAGCAGTTTAGGAGATGTATATGTAAACGATGCTTTTGCATGTTCTCATAGAAAACATGCATCTATTTGTGGCTTGCCTACAAAATTACCTTCAGCAGCTGGATTTTCATTATTAAATGAGCTAAAAAATTTGTCTTCAACCCTTAGCAAGGTCAGTAAACCATTTACTGCAATTATAGGTGGAGCGAAAATATCAACAAAACTAGATTTATTGAAGAGTCTAATTGCTAGAGTAGATTATCTAATTATCGCTGGTGCTATGGCTAATATGTTTCTAGCTATTAGGAATTTTAATATTGGAGCTTCATTATATGAACCAGCACTAGCAAATATAGCTTCAGTAATTTTTAAAAAGACAACTTCAACAAATTGTAAAATAATACTTCCCTTTGATGTAATAGTACAAAATAATAATAGTATAGCTACAATAGACTTAAATTCAACTGTAGCAATACCATCTAATGCTAAAATTATGGATATTGGTCCTAAAACTATTGCTCAAATAATTAACATAATAAAAATATCCAAAACTATAGTGTGGAATGGGCCAGTTGGAGCATTTGAACAAACTCCTTTTGATTATGGCTCCACCTACTTAAGCAAAGCAATAACCCAAGAAACCAAAACCGGCAACCTTTGCAGTGTTGCTGGTGGTGGAGATACTATATCAGCTATAAGAAAGTCTGGAGGAATAGATTACTTTACATATATTTCAACTGGAGGCGGGGCCTTTCTTGAGTGGTTACAAGGAAAAAAACTACCAGGTATTGAGGCTCTGAAACAAGAATTAGCTATAGCAAAATACATGTAATATTATAGTAATTATGATAGTTATAGTTTATAATTTTGATGATGCTGAAAAAGAACTAAGTAATATTAGTGTTCCTGTTATTATTACTAATCCCCCAGGTAGTATTAAATACTTGGGAGCTCGTTCCATTGATTACTTGTTTAAAGCATTAAAAAGCAAATTTAATAATATATCAAAAGCAGTAGTCAACATTGAAGATGACATACCAGCATTGTTTACATTACTAAAATTAAATTATAAAAAATCAGAAATCATTTATACAGGATCTTCTAAATCTGCTAAAAAATTGTTGAAACTATATAGAGAGTCAAGCTAATGCGCTTATCACAGTATTTTTTACCACTGCTTAAAGAAGATCCAGCTGGAGCTGAAATCATATCTCACAAACTAATGTTAAGAGCGGGCATGCTTAAGCAAGCATGTACAGGAATTTATAACTGGCTACCGCTAGGAATTAAAGTTTTACACAAAATTCAAGGTATTATCAGAAAAAATATGGACGCAGCACAATGTATCGAGTTACTAATGCCGTGTATTCAACCTGCTAGCTTATGGAAAGAATCATTTCGATATGATGCTTATGGAAAAGAAATGCTTAAAATCAAAGATAGGCATGACAATGATCTCATATTTGGACCTACGAATGAAGAATTAATTACAGATATTTTTAGAAGCTATATTCAATCTTATAAAGACTTACCAAAGAATTTTTATCATATTCAGTGGAAATTTAGAGATGAAATTAGACCAAGATTTGGCACACTGCGAAGTAGAGAATTTTTAATGAAAGATGCTTACTCTTTTGATATAGATCAAGCTTCAGCTATACAAAGTTACAATTTAATGTATCTTACCTATTTAAAAATTTTTAAGGATTTAGGCCTCAATGTTATTCCAGTTCAAGCTGATAATGGAGCTATTGGAGGCAAATTAAGCCATGAGTTTCATATCATTACTGCCACAGGAGATAATAAAATATATTATGATAGTACTAAATTTGACCCTTTTGACTATAATCAAGATTTATCTTTAGATAGATTAGAACAATTATATATAGTTGCTGAAGACAAGCATAGAATTAATCAAAATCATATTTTAGCAGATAAAATATCTATTGTATCAGGAATAGAAGTTGGACATATATTTTATTTTGGAACTAAATATAGTGAGTTAATGAATGCCTGTATTCAAATCCAAAATGGAAAACTTAAAGCTGTTGAAATGGGCTCATATGGTATTGGAATCTCTAGATTAATAGGAGCAATCATTGAGGCTAATCATGATCAATATGGTATAGTATGGCCACAAAATATTGCCCCCTTTAATGTTTCCATTATTAATTTATTACCAAATAATGATAAATGTGCAAAAGTAGCAAATCAGCTATATCAAATCTTAATTCAACAAAACATAGAATCATTATTAGATGATACTTCAAATTCTGCTGGCTATAAATTAGCCACTCATGATTTGATAGGTATTCCATACCAAATTATTATTGGCAAAAACTTTACTGAAACTGCAATAATAGAATTAAAATATCGCCATAACTGCCAAATTCAGCAACTCAGCATTGATGTTTTAATTAATCAATTAACTGAAATATTAAAACAATAACACCATTACATTAACAAAGCATATAGTAGCTTTATTTGTTTAAGCTATAACTTTTTTTTTCGTTGGCTTTTGTGGCTGATTTTGCGGTTTAAGTTTCATGATAGGCGCTATATTATTATTAATAACATTAGCTGTAATAGTTACTTGCATATTCTTCAGATTACTTAGTTCAAACATTGTATCTAATAATACATCTTCTAATATTGCTCGTAATCCTCTAGCACCAGTCTTTTTAGCTAAGGCTTTCTGAGCAACTGCTACTAGTGCTTCTTTTTCAAAAATTAGTTCTGCTCCATTAAGCTCAAAAAGTTTTTGATATTGTTTTACTAATGCATTTTTAGGTTTTATTAATATATCTACTAAAGAGTCTTGATTTAAATCAGATAGTGTAGCAATTACAGGCAACCTACCTAAAAATTCTGGAATTAATCCAAATTTCGTTAGATCATCTGCTTCAAGATTGTTCAAAATTTGATTATAATCTTGGTCATGTTTTGACCTTACTGTCGCCTCAAAACCTATGGTACTCTGGGAAGTCCTAGCTTCAATAATTTTTTCAATACCAGTAAAAGCCCCACCGCATATAAATAAAATATTAGTAGTATCTACTTGAATAAAGTCTTGCTGAGGATGCTTTCGCCCCCCATGGGGAGGAACTAACGCAACAGTTCCTTCCATAATTTTTAATAAAGCTTGCTGTACACCTTCTCCAGATACATCTCTTGTAATTGAAGGATTTTCTGACTTGCGGGCAATTTTATCTATTTCATCAATATATATTATACCTTTTTGTGCTCGTTCAACATTAAAATCTGCCGCCTGCAGTAGCCTTAAAATAATATTTTCAACATCTTCTCCTACATATCCAGCCTCAGTTAATGAAGTAGCATCAGCCATTGCAAATGGTACATCAATTATTTTTGCTAAAGTTTGGGCTATTAAAGTTTTACCACAACCAGTAGGCCCAATAAGTAAAACATTAGATTTTGTTGCAAGATCAGCTAGTTCTCTATGCTCAAATCTCATACACTGAATATATACAGCTACTGCTAGAACTTTTGCAGCTCGTTGCTGTCCTACAACATGATCATTAATAGCTTCATATATTTTTTTAGGTGGCAATTTTGAATGCTTGGATGTAGATAAATTAATCCTTCTCTCTTCTTCAATTAAATTAATACATAGCTCAATGCACTCATCACAAATATAGCCTGAGAAGCCAGCTATTAATTTTTTTACCTCATTTTGATTTTTAGAACAAAACGAACAGGATAATATTTTACTGTTGTTTTCTTTAGCCATAATTATATTTAGATAATTACTATTTTCAATATAGTATATAATTAAATCAAAATTTTCAAGCACCTAAGAAATAATTCACAACTTTATATGATAAAATAGCTTAACAACTCTACTAACTTCTTTATATATTGCTTTACATATGAGAATATATGAATCTACAATAATAAAGTATAACATATTATAAAAACACTTAGCATGTTTTTACTAAAAAACTATAGACTGTAAAAAGAAGTATAGTAAAGTTAATTTTTCTTAACTCTCTATTGTAAATTTTAAAAATACTACTGGCATACTAAATTCCTCCATGTTTTATAAAAAATAATCAACTTATAATAAGTTCTCTATCAATTTTCATATTTAGTTAAATTATTGACCTAATATTATGACTTTTTTTATAGTAAACTTTTTATAATAATTTTGTAATATTTAATTTGCTTAAAGAACTCCTCAATTTAAGATTTAGATCTAGAGTTTATCAATTCTAAATTGCAGTTGTTAAATTGAACATTAAATTTCTAATTTAAAATTTGCGATGTAATATTTCTTTATTAAACTCAGGTTATTATAAGACGTATTAAATATATTTTGTTCTGTATGATTATTACACAAATTATTAAAATGTGTTTATTTAATTTGCATGGGTTAAACACTCTAAAAAACAACCTCTCAGAACACTTGAAACTTGTATATATATACTTTTCCTGGTTACCTAAGTGGTTTTGGATTAGATATGATTGTAAAATCTGTAACTGTAAATAGTTTAATCTCTGAGCTCTAGTTGGTTTCTTATAGTGTTGATAACAGATAAATATGAATTATTAATCCATCTATTGATAACTTTGACAAAATTATCTACAAAATAGAACAGAGATGTTATATCTTTTTATCTGATACTTCTTTATAAACTAGTTTAGTTGATCTTCTATTACTTCTAAATACTATTCTAAGCCATTTTAATCTAGACCACAGACAGCAAAGAAAATAAGAGTTATTAATGCAATAACATATAAGCAAGAGATCTTGGCATACCTGCACCTAGTGCAAATATAATAACTATTATTAAAAATCATCAAAGTCGTAAAAGTAATATAGATAAATAAAATACAGCTATAACTTTACAAAGATTTTTACCCATAGTTATGGCCTATTCTAAAATATTAGTGTTACAGGGTCTTGAGCTATGTGATGAAAAACTATCACAACAGTTTCTTAGAAAAAAGTGCTTCTATACCTATTCCTATCTGGTTTAACTTGAAATTGATAAGCAGAATACTCTTTGCAGAGTCTAAGCATATTCATTATAATCTAAATATAATTTTTAGTGATATACATATTTTAAATTATACTAAACCATATTACTTTTTAGGTTTTTATTAATTCCTAGTAAATTAAAAATCTCGTTTGTAGTTTTGATCTAGTGTAACTTTTAATTGCATCTATATCATATAATCTGATCATTTATTTTGTACAATAGTTTTCATTAAAATGTTTTTAAATATTAATGCAGCTACCTTTATAGTAACTTTATTTTTAGCACTTAATATTATTATCAGTATTTACTATAGAGGTAGCACTAAGAGCATTCAAGAATATGCATTAGGCAGAAGAAAATTTGCTACAGTAGCTATTACAACTGGTATTATAGCTACTTACTTTAGTGGTAGTACTTTATATTATGCTTCATTATATACATTTCAGCCAGGAATACTAAAACTATCAATGTTAATAACTGCTGTTAGTTTTATAATTCAAAGCTGGATATTAGCGCCAAGCATACAAAAATTTTTAGGAAAATTATCAGTAGCTGATGTTATGGGCAGTATATATGGTAATCACATTAAAATTATTACTGCTATAGGGTCTATCATTTTCTCTCTAGCTATCAGTGCAATGGAAATGAGGTTATTATACAATCTCATTCAGTATATAGATTATAATATCTTATTTATTATTGCTATTACAATAATTATGTATCTAGCCTGTGTAGGTGTTAAAGCAATAATGTTTACTAACATGTTTCATTGCTTTACTATAATTTTACTATATGCAGCCTTATTTATTCTCTTAAATGACGTTACCGACTTAAGTACAATAGTTACTATTTTTACTACTAACCAAATCTTTAATATTAAGAGCTCAGTTAATTATACTAATCAACCAATTATAGAGTATTGGTGGCTGCTAGCCTTAAATGCTTTACCAGTTATTAGACCATTGATGTTTTACAAGTATTTAATAGTAACTAATTCTTGGCAGGTCGTTAATTCGTTTAATGCATTAGCAATTGTAGTATTTGCAGCTACTTTATTATTGATCATTTTTTCAATAACATTATTACCTATAGATATTAAACATACTGACCATAGCAACATATTAATAGAAATAATAAAATGTTGTTCAGACATTGAATTAACAAACTTAATGATAACTGTTATAGCAGTTATAACAATCTCAACTGCTATCTCACATACTAGTATAGCTGCTGTTACTTGTCTCAATGACTTATGTAAGCCATTAGGAATATTTAAACATTACTCCTCAAAACATGAGTTAAGAATAGTTAGAATATTGATTATATTATGTACTATAGCTTCATCATTAATATCTTTCATTTGCAAAGAATTGTGGAATATAGGTATTCTGGGAGAACACTTTTACAGTCCAATTATAGGTGCACCACTGTTAGTTACTATTCTAGGTTTTAGAAGTACTAGCAGAGTAATACTGACTGGTATGATCTCGGGAAGTATATCTCTATTAGTACTAGACTGGTATAATGAATCAGTTACTGAACTCTACCATATAGTGTTAGCTATTATTATTAATTTCACGGCAATGATGATAACACATTATGGACTTAAAGAACCAGGAAGATGGGAAAACTATAAAATAGTTTCAACCCCATATATATTATGTAGTAAAAACAATATTATTAACTACATTCAAGCATTACCTTCTATATGGAATAGAATATTAACATACACTTCAAATATGTTAAAACATCAACATTATTGTTTCTATACATCAGCATTTGCAATTTTATCGCTGTCAATAATGTCAATTTTAAGTATTAGCTCAAATTCATCAGAAAATTCCCAAATGATTAATATCTTATTACTATTTTCATTTGGATTTACAACTATATTTACTATTTATCAATTTTTATCATCAACACCAGACAGTAATAAATATTTAGGATTGATTTGGCTCATATTTATATTTTTTGCATTAATTTTAACTAATACCGCTCTACTAATTATTAGTAAATTTCATAAAATATTATTACTTTGTTTCTTGGTAAATTTAATTGTAGTCGGTATCTTGGTTAGATGGAAAGTTGCTGTAATTATGATTATTATTGGAATTGTACTAGCAATGGAAATTCTAAACATATTTGAACCACAAATTAGTTTAATACCTCCTGTAGATTCTGGTGTTATCCCTGCTGTACTTATGGTTAGCAGTGTGTTATTTATGTTTATAAAAATGAAGCAAGACGAATACATTTTTGAGCAAAAAATGAGAAATAAAGCTGAAAATAAAATAAAAAACATGAATATTCGACTTAGCAAGAAAAATGAGATGTTAAATCATATAAGCCATGAAGTTAGAGCTCCGCTGCAGGGCATTAAAGCTGGTATTGATTCAATAATGACAAAATACTGCAATGAATATTATGATAATGAGCAATGGTTAGGAGTAATAAAGAGAGTTGAACGATTATGTAATTATATTAATAATTTACTAAATTTATCAAAAATCCAAGCTAACAAAATGATATTTAACATTCAGGAATGTAATCTTAAAATATTATTAGAAGAAATAGTATTTGATTTTAATATCTTGCAAATTAGTAAACAGCATAGTATTAATATCAACTACCCACAACAAGTATCTGAGATGGTCTATTGTGATAGTTGTCGTATTACAGAAGTAATGTTTAATTTAATAAGTAATGCAATAAAGTATTCCAAACCAGGACTTATTTTAATTAAAGTTTATCAAGATAATCAAAACATTTATGTGTCAGTTGAAGATAACGGAGATGGTATTCCTAAGGACAAGCTTAATACTATATTTCAACCTTTTGAGCAATGTGGATCTGATAGATTTAGAGTAGACAGTACAGGTATTGGTTTAAATTTATGTAAGGAATTAATAACTAAGCATAATGGCCGTATCTGGGCTGAAAATCAAGATCATGGTGGCAGTAAATTTTGTTTTTCTTTGCCACTGTGTAAATATCCTAAAAAATATAGCAGTATAAAAGAAAACAAAATTAGTGCACCAATAATCAATAAAGAAATATCAATTCTTATTGTAGATGATGATCTAATCACCCTAAATTCGATTCGCTTATTTACCCATATAACAAATTATCAAATTACTACTGCAAACAATGGTAACGAAGCTATTAATTTAGTTAAGAATAATCCAACGCTTTATCAAGTTATTTTACTTGATATTTCTTTACCAGATAAAAACGCTGATATAGTATTAAAAGAGATACAACCAATTTTAAAACAACATAACATTTCTGTTATTATTCAATCAGGCTATTTAAATGATGATCAGTCAAAGCAATACTTACTTAGCCTAGGAGCTACTGCATTTATTACTAAACCTTATTCTCAAACTACATTGTTTAGTACTATTGCTGATGTTATAAGATAATGTAAAAAAATAACAGATATAAACTTATTTTTTAGATAAAATAACTTATAAAAAAGTATTATCATGAACAAAAAATTAACAAGAGCGTGTTTAGTGTGTTCTAATTTTTTTTTATTATTTTACTTCAACACAAGTAATTTGACTAATTTTTCTTCTAGTAGTCTTTATAATTGCTGCTGCTAAAAGCAAGATATGCAATGAATTATTGTAAATTTTACCCGAGTTTTAAATTAGAATGGTTTAGGTATGGTATTTAGAAGTAAGATAAAGATACTATATACTTAAAAATTTTTGATTAGATATGATTGTCAAAATATATGAATAACTTATCTCTGATGTTTTAGTTGGTTTCTTAGTATTGATAGATAAGTATAAATTATTAATCCACTGATTACTACTTTTAATAAAATCATCTATAAAATAGTACAGAGGTGTTATATATTTTTTCATGAGCTTCTTTATTTGAGAATTGTTTTAATCTTTCATAGAAATCTCTTATCCTTTATAAACCATTTATTAAGCTATTTTTTTGATCCACAATGTTACACCTTTCTAAGTTCCATACCTAATTCCTTTTCTAATCCAAAGCAGAGATTGTGATGGCAAATACACTCTAAATAATTTCTAGCTTTAATTGAAATTGTTTCTTATATATTATTAAAATAACTTATTTGAATTGTAAAAAATAATTTAGAGTAGATATAACAGTTTGCATTATGCTGCTAATAACTTTGAGATTGTAAAACTTCTATTAGATCATGGTGCTAATTGACTCAGTAAGTAATACTGATCAGAGTGTTTTAGAGGCTGCACTATTGTTAATAAGATAGAAGTTGCAAAGCTTTTCTTAGATAAAAATCTTGATCTTATTAATGCAAAAAACAGCGATTGTAATACTTCTCTCCATATGTCTATATTATGTAATAAGCAAGATGCTTTCAAATTGAGCCATAGCCCAAATATAGATATACACTGCGCGTAAATATGATGAAAGTTTTCATACTTCTTAGCTAAACCTAATGCACTAGAAAATTTAAAATTTCTGCTAGATAAAAAAGCCAATATTACCTTTAAGAATAATAGTAATACCTATTTAGGTGCATTTTTTGCGGATTTTATTATGAAAAACTCTTTGAGAAAAGAACTTTACTGATAAATATTAAAAAAAATACTTTACTGAATCATTAATTTACAACACCTATAAGCGGTTATATTATGATTCTGATTTTGAAAAAATAATTTTAAAGAATAAAAAACTCAAAAAATAAATAAACTAGCTGATACAAGTGCTAAAAGAGCAATAAATAAGATTCTAGAACATTTACAAAAGTACAATGATAAAGTTCAAGAAACACATACAACCAACTAGCAATCAATACTGTGTTTAGGTTGTTATTTGAACCAAACTAGCAAACAGTACACTGACAACTTGCAAAATCAATAATGAATTAAATATTACTGAACTATAAATACCTAATCCAATAGTAGAGAATATATTAGACTATTTTACTAATAAAGATCTTGTTTTAGCATATACCAATAAAACACTTGGCAGTATACAAGTCGCTAGCGAACTCATGTAAATGATAAAGTTTTATAAATAATCCATCTTAGGTTTTGTTACAGAATTTAAGATGGATTTATGGAGTTTGATAAAAAGTCTTTTTTGAAAGTTTTTTGCTACTTCAACTCCAATATTATATCCATGTTGTAACTTTCCACTAACTTCTGAATAAAAAAAATATCGCATGTCATAATCGCCAAGCATAAATTTTGCCTCAAAACGATTATTACCAATACACTTTGCAAGTCCACCTATTGGAACAGTACAATCAGCATTTAAAGTTTTTAGGTAACTCCTTTCAACTTGTACTAATTGCCATGTTAATTGATGATTAATTTTAGAACATAACTCAATCATTGATTTATTATCCTTTCTAATTTCAATTGCAACTGTTCCTTGCCCAATTGCTGGCAATAACTCACTTTGAGGAATAATACTACACCAAGGACTAGTATCATAATTCAATTTCTTTAACCCAGCAACAGCTAAAACTGTTGCATCCACTTCATTGTTAGCGATTTTATTCCATCTTGTATCAACATTACCTCTGAGTAATACAATGTTAAGATCAGGACGAATCATTAATAGCTGTATTCGTCTTCGTATAGAAGAAGTACCAACTACAGCCCCTAAAGGTAGATCAGTAATTTTTTTTGCTATTTTAGATACAAGCATATCACCTGTATCTCCTCTTTCTAATACAGCAGCAATTTCCAATTCATCAGGTAAATAAGCTGGTACATCTTTTAAAGAATGAACAGCAATGTCAATAGTATTATTCAATAAAGCATATTCTATTTCTTTTAAAAAGAGTCCCTTCCCTCCTATGTCATATAGATTCTTATTCTGAATTAAATCACCAGTAGTTCTAATAGGAATTATTATAGCATTCAAACCAAGTAAATCCTTAATTTTTTGCACTACTGTTTGTGCTTGCAGCAATGCTAACCTACTTGCTCTACTACCTACTTTAATAATCATAAACTCAAATTACTATAAATTAGTATAAAAAAATAGCTTTTCTTTATATATTTAGCGCATATACTGAACTAAATATACAAATATATAACCTTATAAAACATGAGAGATATTGTTCCAGTTACAATTGCATATGGTGATGGTATTGGACCAGAAATTATGGAAGCAGTAATTTATGTTTTAAAAGAAGCTGCAGTACCTATAAGACTTGAAACAATAGAGATTGGAGAAAGTTTATATAAAAAATGCTATACTTATGGTATTAGTGAAGATGCTTGGTCTCAAATATTTCGTACAAAAGCATTGCTGAAAGGACCAGTTACTATTCCTCAAGGACTAGAATATAAAAGCCTAAATATTACATTAAAAAAAAACTTAGAGCTATATGCAAATGTTAAGTCATACGTTTCATATCTTGTTAATACTGCAGACGTAGTAATAATTCGAGAAAATAAATTATATGCAGATATTGAGTATCAGCATACAGCTGATACATATGAATCCATTGAATTAATTAGTCGCAGCAACAGCGAAAAAATCATTCGTTTTGCTTTTGAATATGCCCTAAAATATAATAGAAAAAAAATTAGTTGTTTTAATAATGCTATAAAGTTTACAGATAAAATATTTCATAGTATATTCAATGAAATAGCAAGTCAATACCATGATATTAAAGTAGATTATATTAGTAATTTAACTGGTTCTCTTAATAAGTTTGATATAATTATATCAAACTTATATGATGATATTATATCTGATATTGCGGTTGAGAAAGTTTCAAAATGTATAGCTAGCTCAGCAGATATTGGTAAGGATTATGCCGTATTTGAAGCTATGCATGGATCAGCTCCTAGTATATCTGGTCAAGATATTGCCAATCCTTCCGGATTGCTTAATGCTACAATAATGATGTTAGTTCATCTTGGTTTAACTAAGTATGCTTCTAAAATAGAAAATGCCTTAAAAAAAACTATTGAAGATGGTATTCATACTGCAGATATTTATAACCCAAATGTGTCTAGTAAAAAAGTTGGAACTAAAGAATTTGTTCAAGCTATAGTTCAAAATTTAAGGCATATACCTGAAAAACTAAAGGTAGCAAAATATCACAGTTTTAATGTTGATCACAATAATTTCAAAACTGCTATTAAATCTATACAACAAAAGAAGTTACTAGGAGTAGATATATTTTTTGATAGTCATGATATAGTAGATTATCGCCAAATTACCAAGCAATTAACAGAAAAAATCTCTAGTTTAAGTAGTTTACATAGTATGCACCTGGTAGCTATTTTAGCAAAAGGGTTAAAATTATGGCCTAACAGTAATGTTAAAGAGATGTTTAGTGATCATTGGTGTTGCAGGTTTATGATTCAAACAGATATTGATACAAATACTAAAACAAAACTCACAACACAAAATATTTTAAATCTACTCAATGATTTAGTAGCTACAATTAATAATTCAAAAGATAATAAATTAGAATTCATTAAGGCAGAAAACTTGTATTTATTTAATAGTACTGCAGGATTTAGCGTAGCTAAGTAAAAACTTGACTTGCATATATTATTAAATATATTAATTAAGTATATAGGCCTATAGCTCAGTTGGTTAGAGCCCCTCGCTCATAACGAGGTTGTCACAGGTTCAAGTCCTGTTAGGCCTACCATGGTACTTTTCCACATTACACTTGTATTTAAGTTTTGACATGTGCAGGCAGTAAATAAATGCAATGCTATTACCTTGCTATACTTAGTTACTATTGGTTCTAACAATTTAACAGTATCTCACTAACATTTAAAATATTCATTCAAACTGCCATTGCAGGCTATTTTCATACTATACACTTGATAGGAAAATAAATTGTATTTTATACCTGACATACTGTGCACATGAATGTTGAACGACCAGACTGTTTTCTTTTGCTGATTTCATTACTACAAACTACACAAGGTTGTTTTGTACGGTTATAGACTAAAAATTTATTTTGAAAGTTACCTTTTTGTCCTAATGCGTTAACAAAACTCTGAAAAGAAGAGCCACCTAGTTTAATTGCTTGAGGTAAGATTTCTTTAATGGAATTTACTAAATTGCTAATTTGATAATGGGATAAAGAATTACATGCTCTATATGGATTAATTTTAGCACAAAATAGGCACTCATTTGCGTATATATTACCAATTCCTGCAACAACACTACTATTCATAATGGCATTTTTGATTGATGATTTTTTATTTTTAAGTATTGTATACAAATATTGATTATTAAATTCCGATAACAGTGGTTCAGGACCTATATTTGCTAGCCACAAATAACTTTCTAATTGATTACTTTTTACTAAATCAATCATACCAAACCGCCTTGAATCATTAAAAATTAGGTATTTTTGATTATTTAAACTAATGATGATATGGTCGTGCTTAGCTATTTTAATATTAGTATTTTGTAATAATATTTTACCACTCATTCCAAGATGAATGAGTATACTATAATTGTTACTAAGATCTATAAGTAAAAACTTTGCTCTACGTCTAACATTGATTATTTGCTGTTCTCGAGTAACTTCCTCTAAGTTTGTAGGTATTAAATACCTCAAATTGGGGCGAGTTTTGTGTGTTTTTATTATTTTTTTATTAATTATCGTGTTAAGTAGATAATTTTTTATTATTTCAACTTCCGGCAACTCTGGCATATTTTTAGTTTAATTTTTATGCTGTTTAGTTATTATATACTTGATCTCAGTTAGAAAATAATTCAATGACTCAGGATTATAATCAGAATAATGATAATAGAACTACTTTTGGGTTTCAATTTGTTAATAAGAGCGAAAAGAAAAAATTAGTTGCAGATGTTTTTGATTCTGTTGCTCACCGCTATGACTTAATGAATAATATCCTTAGTTTAGGTATTCATCATTTTTGGAAGCAAAAGTTTTGCAATAGATTTTTAGATTTTAATGGCTCTTTAATTGATGTTGCTTCTGGAACTGGCGACATAGCTTTAACATTTTATCGCAAAGCAAAGCAATATCATGTTGCTCCTAATGTCACTATTTGTGATATAAATTATAGCATGTTACAACGATGTCGAGAAAAAGCTGTAGATAATAACTTACTAGAAAATATACATTACATTAATTGTAATGCTGAAAAATTACCTTTTTCAGATAATAGCTTTGATAACTTTTCAATTGCTTTTGGAATTCGTAATGTTACTGATATTACTGCTGCATTGCAGGAAGCTTATAGAGTTTTAAAGCCAGGAGGACAGTTTTTATGTTTAGAATTTTCTAAAGTAGAAAACGCATATATAAGTAATTATACGATCTATATTCCTTTAAATTGATACCTTTAATAGGCAAAATTATCACAAATAATTCGCAAGCTTATCAGTACTTAGCAGAAAGTATTAGAGTGTTTCCTAATCAACAAAATTTTAGTCAAATGATTAGTAACGTAGGATTTTATAATGTTAAGTTTTGCAATTTAACTTTTGGTATTGTTGCAATACACTCAGCTTTCAAATTATGATTAGCTTCATTAAGAATGTAATAGCACTAGCAGTAGTTTTAGCAAAAGTTAGTAAATACAGAATATTGCAAAATATTGATTGTACTAATTTGCCTTTACAATTCAAAACTATCATAAAAATAATTAACTTTCTTTTTTATCCAATAAGCTTGCTGCATAGAAATGATCAGCAATATAATGCTAGATTAACAGATTGCTTAAAAGAGCTTGGCCCCGCATATATTAAGTTGGGACAAACATTATCTACTAGGCCTGATTTAATTGGAAATAAAATGGCTAATTCATTAAGGATACTACAGGATAATTTACCTCCGTTTTCAACTGAAAAAGCAAAAAAAATTATTGCATCATGTTTAAAAAAAGAAATAGATCAGATATTTTCTTTTTTTCCAACTAATGTAGTTGTTGCAGCATCGATTGCTCAAGTGTATAAAGCTCAACTAATTACTGGAGAAGATGTTGCAGTAAAGGTCCTAAGGCCTAATGTACAAGCTGAATATTTTGAGAATATAGAAACGTTAAATTTTATTGCAAAACTGTTATTAAAGTTCTTGCCTAAAATCAAAAGGTTAAAGTTATTAGAGGTAATAGATATATTGAGAAACTCTATGATTAATGAGTTAGATATGAGAATTGAAGCAGCATCATATTCTGAGATGTTAGACAATTTAAAATCAGATCACTATATTTATATACCAAAGGTTTATTGGGAGTTTACAACTGAAAAAGTTTTAACTGTTGAATGGATTAATGGAGTATCTATTCGCAAACAGCAATTAATAATGGATCAGAGTATATCGTTAAGATCTTTATCAGAAAAAATTATTTTAATGTTTTTTAATCAAGCCTATAGAGATGGTTTTTTTCATGCTGATTTACATCATGGAAATATTTTAGTATTGCCAGATGGAAAAATAGGATTAGTAGATTTTGGTATAATAGGTAGGTTATCTGAAAAAGATAGGATTGCAGTTGCTGAGATTTTATATGCTTTTCTAGAACGAGATTATAAGAAAGTAGCACAAATTCATCTTCAAGCTGGCTATATACCACAAAACACCAACTTAGACTTATTCTCCCAGTATTGTAGATCTATAGCAGAGCCTATCATTGGATTATCATTGCAAAATTTATCGTTAGGAAAATTGCTTGCGCAATTATTTATGATAACAGAGACTTTTGGTATGGAAACTCAACCACAGCTATTACTATTACAAAAAACTATGATAGTAGTTGAAGGAATAAGTAGAGATCTAAATCCTGAAATTAATATATGGGAATTAATGAAACCATGGATGAAAAAGTGGGCAGTAAAAAATATTAGTATTGAAGCAAGATTATTTCGATTATTATCTTCTGTTTTAAAAAAATTAGTTGATTATTAATTTAATGTTATCCATGTAAATAGCTATTTGAAACATTAATTATATGTCTTAATAATAGGTTTCATATTAAAGTTGCAAGTTAATAAAAAATCAACTTTTTTGCTTCTTTATGTAGGACATGGTTTTTATCTTGAAAAAAAATTAGTGGTACTTTTTATTTATCGCATTTTTATAAACTATACTTTTGTAGCTTAAAGATTTGAAAAAATGTTCCAAAAAAAACTCCAGTAAAGAATTGCATAAATTTATTGTTTGTAACAATATATAATGCATAATTTCATATAATCACTCAATTAGATTTAAAATTAGGCTATATAGTGGCAAAAAAATTTCTATCTTGGTAATTTTTACTCTTACTTTTTTGATTTATAATACCTGGCATTATTATATAAAAATAAATCTTGTATTTATCTTAACTGTTATCGCTAATTTCTTTAAAACTCATCACAATTAATTTTAGGAGATTATCAGTATAACTTATGTTAAGATCTTTCAACCTCAGTTTTTTTATTAGAAGGTAGATTAGGTAGAGAACTTTAGAAGTCTCTGATCTTATTCAAGATATTTATAGAGTCTTTTTCTATAAAATAATTAGAAAAATATAAATTATAAATCTATTTGATTACTATTTTTAATAAAATGATCTATAAAACAGTATAAAGCTGTTATATCTTTTGTCATAAAATTTTCTCTTTGGAAATTTTTTTAATCTTCGATAAAATATCTCTGATACTTTGTAAACCATTTTTATTCATAATTTACCTCTCTAACTTCTGTACCTAATTTTTCCTAATCTAACTGAGATTAAAGAATTAGCGAATTCTTTATATAATTTTATATTAGTTCCACTAATTGTATGCACTTTAATGCTATTAAAATCTATAGTTTTTTTTCAAGTTTTTCTCAATGAAAGGCTGAATAACTGCCAATATTAGCCTATATAATTAATGTATCTTTCTAAAAATTATTTTTGTTACATTATGAGCTTAGCTTTAATCTACTTAATCCAGATATTTTTTTATTATATTATATTTTTTTCTAGAATAGTTGATTCAGATATTTTCATAATGCCCGCTATAAGATTTTTTATTGCTGTATTCTTTCCAGCACAAATGTACTAATAAAAAAAACTCTACTTTACGCTTAGGTTAAAAAAAACTGTGTAATTGAGGATACTTACAACATAAGGTGGTGGGCTTGAGAAGACTTGAACTTCCGACCTCACGCTTATCAGGCGTGTGCTCTAACCAGCTGAGCTACAAACCCCTTGTGATTATTATAACAATTATATGATATTGCTAAAATATTATTATAATATCCTAATACAGTTAAGCTGTAATATATTCCAATGATTTCAAGAATCAAATATTATTTTTGTAAAAGTATAATAATTTCTATTTTATGTTAAAATTATTATATTCATGTTAATATATGACATAATAAATAATGAAAGGGAAAAATAAAGAAATAATATTTACCTTAATATCACTGATAGTCAGTATGATAATGTTAAGCTTTGCTTCAGTACCAATTTATAGTTTATTTTGCAAAGTTACTGGATTTGGAGGAACAGTACAACAGAAAATGACTGGTACTAACAGAAGAGGAAAAAAACAAATAACTGTAAACTTTGATGCTAATGTTGAACAAAATTTACAGTGGCAATTTATTCCAAAACAAAGAAGTATTACTGTTACCACAGGTGAAAACAATTTAGTATTTTATTATTCACGTAATCTAACAAATCATGATATAGTAGGTACTGCAGTTTATAATGTAACTCCAAATAAAGCAGGCCAATACTTTGTCAAAGTTTTTTGCTTTTGCTTCGAAGAGCAGTTATTAAAACAGCAAGAAGAAATTTTAATGCCAGTATCATTTTATATTGATCCAGCTATAGAAGATGACCCATATATGAATGATATTAACACTATTACCTTATCATATACTTTTTTTAAGATAAGAAACCAATAAATAAACTATACCAATAATTATAGTTTTAGCATAAAAGACATAAAAACAATCTTGGTATATAGGGTTACTTATCTCAGCAGAAAGGGTATTGAAGAGGTGTAGCGATAGATAATAGAACATTTATAAATTACAGTAATGTGGATATTTAGAACAGGAGTCCCATGGAAAGATTTGCCTCAAGATTATGGCAATTGGACAGAATGTGCATAGAAGATTCTGTAAATAGTGTGATAAAATAAGTTATAGTAGAGATTAGTAACGATTTTATAAATTATCATGATTTTAAATGGTTAATGATAGATTCTACAAAAGATAACTAAAGTCATATTATTGAACATAGATTTTAAACATTTATAGAATGGTAATAGCAATAAGATAAAATCATACCTAGAGCTAACCTTTTTCAGAGAAGATTACTAATGTAGCATAAAGTCTCGTTACAATATACCTAGGTATATTGTAACAACAACCTTACAGTTTACCTATTTAAGGTAAAAATGTATGCATAGTTTTTTTGATATAATTTATTGTTGCTTTTTTATAAAATATATCACAATAAATTGTAAAGCAAAATTTGAAATAATAAGATTTTTTTAATGCGATGCTCTTCTTATTGTAAGTCATCTAACTATGATATTCAGTCTCTTATACAAAATCTAGTAAATGCTGGATTGGAGCCTAAGCGTTTCGATGATGTTGTATATGTTCAGATGCAATTTACTACTAGTAATAGTTTAGCTGATGTTTTCTATTTCACATTTGGATCTGTAGTAATTTGGGGAGCAAATAAAAACTGTGAAAACAGTATATTAAATGAGCTTAATAAAATTAACACAGCAATTGATCAAAAAATAGTTATAGATAACCCAAATTTTATAGAACGCTGTAATGAATCAAAACAAGATTTTGTATCAGACTTAATATACTACCGTTATGATGATCAAGCTCAAAAAACTTATATCGATGAAGAAGAGAATGAAATTATATTACATGATCAGTCAGTACTAATTAAACTATCTATCTCACATGCTTTAGCACAATCTGTAAAATTAAAAATATTAGAGTTATCAGTTATAAAACTATTAGAAAAAACATCACCTTTACAGAAGGAATTAGCTACTAATGGTTGTGTATCACTATCTAAAAAAGAACTATCAAAGCAAATAGGTATTTTATTTAATGAACGTTATTCGATAAATTTACATAGCGATATATTGGATACTCCACAATTTTTTTGGCGCCGACCTCGCTATGAACCATTATATCTTATGACTGTAGAGTTTCAAGATATTCAATTAAGACAAAATATTATGAATCATCGCTTAGATATGATTCATGAGCTATACACTATTTTATCAAATGAACTAAACTATTTACATTCAACCAGATTAGAAATGATTATTGTTGTCTTAATTGCAATAGAAGTAGCATTAGCACTATTACATGATGACTTTATTTCTAGAATATTCTCTTAATAGATAGCTCGATTTGCTTGTAAGAAAGTAGCATAATATGATTTTACTTAAGATGGATTTATATCCCTGTTAAGAGAGAGATAATAAGGATCAAGCAACATAATTCATTATTCTATTTCCATATCTTTTCGCTTTTATTAGCCATTAATACTGACTAATCCAACTAAATTCTCTTATTACTCTAAGATTAGTTACTTAATATGTTCTACTTTTTAAAATCAAACTCGCTCTGAAAGAGAATATATTAATTTAAAAATAAAATCTCTATAATGATAGAGAATAATTAAAGTTTTATGTAAGCTATGGATAATGTAATAAGAAATTATAATAACTTACCCTATCGGATAGGGGTCGGTATGGTAATTATTAATCATAATAAAGAAATTTTTACTGGAAAAAGAATTGATTCACTGCATCAATGCTGGCAAATGCCTCAAGGTGGAGTAATTTTAGGAGAAACATATAGTAAAGCTGTATTGAGAGAAATGAAAGAGGAAATTGGTTGTAATAAAGCTATTATTCTTGCAGAAAGTAAAAATTGGTATAGCTATTACATACCAAAATTCCTTGTGCCAAAGTTATGGAATAGCAAATTCAAAGGACAAAAGCAAAAGTGGTTCTTAATAAAATTCCTCGGAAAAAATGAAGACATTAACATAAATACCAAGTATCCAGAATTCAGTCAATGGAAGTGGATGCATAGTTGTCAATTGATAAATAATACATTACCATTTAAAAGAAAGCTTTATATGGCAGTAATTAAGGAATTTAATGCGTTTTTTAGATGAGTATAAAAAAGAGGAAATGATGTTTATTAAAAAATTTTATTGTAAAATTTTAACATTTTCATAAAAATCCTAGCCTTTATGCAACTAGAATTTGTGCTAACAATTATAATAAAGTTTCATAAAAATTATTAATGCCAGGTTAAAATAAGAAACAGTATGTGAAAAGATATATCAATTATAATATGAGAAGGAATTGAGGGTTTACATTGCCCATAAAAACCTTTTTCTACTAGAAGTACAGTCTTGACAAGAATTATATTATAGATAATTACTTTAAAGTATACGGCTTATAGTTAAATTTAAAGAAATTAATGAAAAAAAGCTATAAAGTTATTCTATTGATAGACCCATAATTTGCTAATTTATTATATTAAGTATCTTAATCAGATCTTAGGTTAAGTTATGGGTTCACAGTTAAAAAATGAGTTTAAAATGCCAGCATTAAATATAGACCTAATTTTAGTAGGATTGTTCTTGATAGCAAATTTAGCTATAGGGTTATGGTATGGTAAGGGAGTAAAATCTATAAAAGACTATGCTCTTGGTGGAAAAAATTTCAGCACAACTGCACTTACAGCAACTTAATAGCTACTTGGATTGGCGGGGAACTTTAATTTTAGATTTATGAAATATACTCAATTGGAATACTTGCGTTATTTTCCATTCTAGGACAAATAATATGTTTACTTTTTATGCTTATGTTCTAATTCCAAGAATGCAGGAATTTTTTGGCAAATTATCTGTAGCAGAAGCAATGGGGGATCTTTATGGAAACAGTTAAATTGTTACAGCTATTTGTTCTATAATGATCAACAGCATGCATGCAGTTAAAGTTTTTTCCAATGTTTAATCACTTTTTAGGATAGATAGTTTATATGCAACTTTAATTAGTAGATGGTAGTCATTATATATTCAGCTTTTGGAGGAATTAGGCTGTAGTATTTACTGATATTTTTCAAGCTTTAGCTTTTGGGCTTTTATTCCGACTTTAGCAATACTTATTTGGAGTATGTTTGGTAGTTGGAATCTATAGCAAATACTGTAACTACTAATCCTATATTTGCGCTTGAAAGATTAATAGATTATCAGAATACTAACACATTAAAATATTATGGGGTATTCTTTTACCATATAATTCCTTGCTTTATACCAGCTAT